>CALJMY010000051.1 GCA_937981905.1 uncultured Enterobacterales bacterium | reverse complement strand
GATATATCGTTATCCACGAAAAGTCGTTGTTGTGTAATTTATATTAATTATTAATAAACTTATAATTAACAGTTAGTTATTAATTATTAGAACTTGGCATAGTTATCGCAATACTCATCATAATAGTGTCATTGAGTAAACCGTGTCGTTTAGTAAATCGAATTTTAATTTAACACTTACTATTTATTGCACTGCTTTGTATCAATGTACACCGAGACATTACAATTTTATAAACGCTTAGATTTAAGGAATTACTATGAACAAACTTGATGTTACAGAATTAATATTTTCGACAAAAAAAGAAAAAGATCTTACTTGGCAAACTATTGCTGATGCTATTGGCACCTCTGTTGTTTGGACAACTTCTGCTTGTTTAGGGATGAATAGTTTTCCAGAAGCTGAAGCTGAAAAGCTGGTTGCATTTCTTGGGTTACCAGCAGAAACGAAATCTGTATTGATGGAATACCCAACAAAAGAATGGGATAAAGCAGTACCTCAAGATCCATTAATTTATCGTTTATATGAAGTAGTCGGCGTTTATGGCGATACGCTAAAAGAAGTTATCCAAGAAAAGTTTGGTGATGGAATTATGAGTGCTATCGATTTTTCAATGGAAGTAGATAAAGAAGAAAACCCGAAAGGTGATCGTGTCATTCTCACCTTAAATGGTAAATTTTTACCTTACAAAACGTGGTAATAATCATAAAGAATTAATCCATATCCTATTTAATAATTATACAGCGAGATAACTAATGGCTTATATAGAACCAAGTGAATTTGTTACAAAAATGGTAGATGCCGGTGAACAAAAAGTTTACATGTCTACTAAAGATACAATAATACGTGCATTTATGGCGGGGGCGATTTTAGGCCTAGCCGCTGTATTTGCAATTACCGTTGCTACAAAAACTGGTAGTCCTATTTTAGGCGCTTGTTTATTCCCTGTTGGTTTCATCATGTTATATTTGATGAAATTTGATTTATTAACAGGTGTATTTACTTTAGTACCTCTAGCTCTATTAGATAAACGTCCTGGTGTTACTGTTGGTGGCGTGATGCGCAACTGGGGACTAGTATTCATTGGTAATTTCGGCGGCGCAATGACTACGGCCTTCTTTATGTCCTTTATTTTAACTTATGGTTATTCAGCTGATGGCGGAGCAATCGCGGCTAAAGTAGCGTCTATTGGTGAATCAAGAACCTTAGGTTACCAAGAACATGGTGCCGGTGGTTGGTTTACGATATTCATTCGCGGTATGTTATGTAACTGGATGGTATCTATGGGTGTTGTTGGCGCAATGATTTCTACTTCTGCTGGCGCTAAAATGGCCGCAATGTGGATGCCTGTTATGTTGTTCTTCTTCATGGGCTTTGAGCATTCAATCGTTAATATGTTTTTATTTCCATTCTCAATGATTATGGGTGGGGAATTCACTGTTTATGATTATTTAATCTGGAATGAAATTCCAACGGTATTAGGTAATCTTGCAGGTGGTTTATTATTAGTTGGTTTACCGTTGTATTACACACATGTAAAAACATCAGCAAACAGAAAACTAAGTTAATACAAGTTGTATATAAAAAGAGAGATCTAGCATTGTCGTCATATGCTAGATCTCATTTTTTTATAGTAGAAATAATGTATAGTACTTTTTAAATATTTCAAATTGAATACTTCCCTAAACATCCTCTTAATACCTTTTTTATAAACCCGATAATCTACCGTAACACCGTTAATAATAGGTTTTTATTACTTGGTGCCGTTTTATAATATAACTTACTGTTATTGAATGATCCCTTTGATATAATTATCCGATATAAGAACTTACTATATGAAATTGGATAGGTATCGAAATGATAAATATATTGGCTGATGAAAATATGCCGTATGTAAGCGAACTGTTTGGAGATTTTTCCAACATAACGTTTAAAAATGGCCGAGAAATTACGCCGCAAGATTTAAAAGATATTGACGTGTTGTTAGTACGCTCTATCACGCAAGTAAATGAAACGCTATTAGCTCAAGCAAATGACTTAAAATTTGTTGGATCTGCAACTATCGGTACCGATCATATTGATAAAACTGCATTAGATAACCGAAACATTGCGTGGAGTAATGCACCCGGTTGTAATGCGATTGCTGTTGCGCAATATGTATTGAGTGCATTGATTAATTTAAGTGCGGGTCAACAATTTAATCTACAAGATAAAACGATAGCGATTGTTGGTGCAGGTAATATTGGACAAAAGTTATCTGCGTTATGTGATGTGTTATCAATTAATCATTTCTGGTGTGATCCTATATTAGAGCAAGCTGGTGCACAGGGCGATTATCGCTCGATGGATGAAGTCATCAAAGCTGATATTATTTCTTTGCATGTGCCTATTACTAAAACAGGTGATTATCCGACGTATCATATGTTTGATGCCACGCGATTAGCACAACTAAAACCTGATGCTATTTTAATTAATAGTTGTCGTGGTGATGTCATTGACAACATCGCACTAGCTGAGCACATGAAAGCTACACCTCAATTTATTGCTGTGATTGATGTGTGGCAAAACGAACCAACGATTAATCATGAATTATTAGCCTTAGTTGATATTGCGACGCCACACATTGCAGGTTATAGCCTTGAAGGTAAAGCGCGTGGCACATTTATGTTGTATCAAAAGTGGTGTGAGATGACAGGGCAATCGATTGATAAGTCACTAACGTCATTATTACCTGTTGCCACAGTGAACGCGATTAACCTTGAAAATGAAGTACAATTTGATGACATAAAACAGTTGGTTCGACTAGCTTATGACATTAGAGATGACGATGATCTAATAAGACACTTTGGAAAGTCTGGGAAAGGCTTTGATAATTTGCGAAAACAGTATAAAGTGCGCCGCGAATTAAGTGCATTAATCGTAAACGCTAAGCATGAAGCTGATGTGGCTTTGTTAGCGGGTATCGGATTTAACAGTTTTAAGATTTAAATGGAGCATACTATGTCAGAACAATTTAATGTTGGTGTTGTTGGAGCAAACGGCGCTGTTGGTAAAGCAATTATTGAAATCTTAGAAGAGCGTGATTTTGCCATTGATAAGCTTACTGCTATCGATGTTGATGTGAGTGATGATGCTACAGCATTATTTAAAAGCAAACAGATTGCTATTAAAGAAGCAAAAGACGTTGACTGGTCTTCATTACATATCGCATTTTTCTGTAAAGACGATGAAGTATCATTGAAATTTGCACCATTGGCTGCTGATGCTGGAGTAGCTATTATTGATAGCACAAACGCATTTAATGAGCGTCCTGAAATCCCAATGGTTATTCCACACATTAACGGTGATGCAATTGGCGATTTTAGAAATGCTAATATCATTGTTAGTCCTGCAGCAAGTGTTGTTCAGTTGTGGACGGTACTTAAACCTATTTATGATAATGTGGGAATTAACCGCATTAACTTGATGTCTCATCACTCGGTATCAAGTGCTGGTGATTTAGGCATTAAAGAGTTGGCTCGTCAATGTGGGCAATTGCTTAATGGTTTAGGTGTTGAAGATAATCCGTTTGCCTCTCAATTAGCATTTAATATTTTACCTGTTGTGGGTATTGAACTAGAGAACGGTTCAACAGACATTGAAGAAGCTGTGGTTGTACAAAGTATAAAGTTAACTGGCGATAGCTCATTACTTATTAATTCTACAGCAGTAATGACGCCGGTATTTTATGGCATGGGTCAAAGTGTAAATGTTGAAATGAGCCAACCAGCAGATGTTGACCAAGTGAGAGAGTGGTTTGACGCAGTTGAGCAAATTGAAATAGATGGTGAACATGTTCCAACACAGATAGATGATGCAACAGGTACTGATTTCGTACATGTTGGTCGTTTACGTGCAGATAACTCTCATCCACATGGTGTTAATTTTTGGAGTGTAACTGATAATGTTCGTACGTCGAGTGCATTAAACTGTGTGAAAATAGCAGAAACATTAGTGAGAGATTTTTACTAAATTTACCTCAATTAATTCGCCTTTATAATGTTTATAAAGGCGTTTTTATACTCTTGCTTATTATACTTGCATTTATTGCTTGCTGACCTTTAGTCAATTAAAAATCATTTTTCATTCTTAATTTCCGAATAATCCTTATATATTCCCTTTATACTTAAATTACTATCATTTTTGATATTGATGGCATCTTTTTTGCATTTTTATCAATGTATTCATGCATTGTATATTGACCAATTAAGTCGTTATAAATTGTCGTTTTAAACGTGACATAGCGCCAATAGATATTTTTTTGACGCTTATTGCAAATAGAAGTCATTAAGCACTTGGCTAAATTTTTTTAGCTGATAATATAACGTGCTAATAATAAGATAAAAAATTAGTACCTTATTACTTTTATTGGCCCTACTAAGCCATTATCAATGACTTCATATTATAAAATTGATTGGTAGTACGACCAACTTAACAAGGGAACAAAATGGACGTTTTAATTCGTTTCTTAACTGTCTGCTTAACAATGATAATTACCATTACATTGTTAACATTTGGCAGTAGTACGACTAATGCGATTGAATTAGTCGGCCCAGATAATCAATCGGGTAAAAGAAAATCGACAATTTATGGTCCAGTTAAAGGGACTGATACGCTGTGGCGTATTGCTTTTAATAATCGTCCTGATCCTAAATTGACTGTCGATCAAGTCATGATCGCTATCTTTTTAGCAAACCCTCAAGCATTTAAAAATAATGATATCCATTCTATTACTGATGGCACTTTAATCACCATTCCATCGGCTAAAGATATTTCTAGTATTACAGATAGCGCTGCTAAACTTCGTATTGCCAATAATGCACAATTTAAAACTCCTATTGTTAAACCTGCTGTTATTACGCCAACACCGCCAATTAAAACTGCCATCGATATAGCACCCATTGTTAAGCCTGTAGATACACAAGTAGCAGAAACCACTGTACCTAAAGTAAAAATGATTGAGGCTAAAGAACCAATGCCTGATTTATCTGAAGTACTTGAAATGAGTAAAGAAGATACGTTAGCTAAAATGCCAACCAAAGAAACTGAACCTGAAGAAGCGGTCAAGGAAAACCCTGCATTATTGAATCAACTGACATTAGCTATGTCTGATATGCAGCTTTTGATTAAAGAAAATGAGGCTCTTCGAGCTCAAATTAAAGGTTTAGACGAAAAACTTGCTGAAATGCAGACACAAGAAGCATTAGATCTGCAAGCTCATGAAGAACTTTTAGCATTACAAGAAGAACTTGCAGCAATAGAATTAGCGAAAGATATGGATCATGCTTCTATCTTTAATAATGGTTGGGTTGTTGCGATATTAGCAAGCCTTCCATCAATTGCCGGATTAGCTGGATTTCTGTTTTGGTTTCTAAGAAAGAGAAAAGATGAAATTGAAATTGTTGAACCAACACCACTCGTTATTCCTGAAGAAGATGAAACGCTTGAATTAGAGTCAGAAGATGAATTAATTGATGATGATTTATTAATTTCTGACGATGACGACGACATGTTAGAAATTGGTGATATAGATGAATTGGACGAAATAGATGATGAATTATTAGTTCCAACAGATTTTGATGATGATCAACTTATTGATGACCAATCTGTTTTTGCTGACGAAGAAGAGCCAGACGGTGATATTCTTGGTCAAGATGACCTTGAAGCGCTGCTTGCTCAAGCAGATGATTTAGCTGAAGAAGACGGAGATCCTGAGTTATCAGACGAAATAGTTACAGCTGATGATATTGACTCTCTATTAGCGGAAGCCGATTCATTACCTGATGATGATGACATTGATGCGTTATTAGCTGAAGCTAATGCTCCCGTTGATGAAGACGACATTGATGCGTTACTTGCTCAATCTAATGAATCTGTTGGTGAAGATGATATTGATGCGTTACTTGCACAATCTAATGAATCAGTTGGTGAAGACGATATTGATGCACTGCTCGCTGAAGCTAATACTCCCGTAGGTGAAGACGACATTGATGCACTGCTCGCTGAGGCTAATGAACCCGTAGGTGATGACGACATTGATGCACTGCTCGCTGAGGCTAATGAACCCGTAGGTGAAGACGATATTGATGCATTGCTCGCTGGTGCTAATGAACCCGTAGGTGAAGACGACATTGATGCATTGCTCGCTGGTGCTAATGAACCCGTAGGTGAAGATGATATTGATATTGATGCATTGCTCGCTGGGGCTAATGAACCAGTAGGTGAAGACGACATTGATGCATTGCTCGCTGGTGCTAATGACCCCGTAGGTGAAGATGATATTGATGCATTGCTCGCTGGTGCTAATGAACCCGTTGGTGAAGATGATATTGATGCATTACTTAATGAAACTGAGTCATTAGTGGAAGATACAGTTGATACACTTCCTGTTGATGATATTGATAGTTTATTAGCTGAAACTGATGCAATTGTTGAAGAAGCTAGTGACGATATTATTGAAGATGTTGTATCAAGTGAAAATATTGATGATTTATTAGCTGAAACTGATGCGATTGTTGAAGACGCTAGTGACGATATTGTTGAAGACGTTGTATCAAGTGACAATATTGATGATTTATTAGCTGAAACCGATGCGCTTATTGATGAAGATGATGTTGATGAACTTAATGTCGATGCATCTGATATCGATTCATTATTAGCAGAGACAGATGCTTTAGTTGACACTGATAATGATGAATTACCTGATATCGATGATATTGATGAATTATTAGCTGATACGGATGCATTATTAGAGCCTGAAGCAAGCTCTAAAAGTTTATTAGAAGAATTATCAGAATTAGATATGGTTGAGCAACCATATCTAATGACTTCTGACGCTGATGAAACATTCGAATCACTTGAAGAACATAACATTGATGATTTATTAGCAGGGTTGGACTCTGTTGAAGACGACATTGTAAACAATGTTGAAACTGATATTCCTGTAGATGAAACACCTGATACTGAAGCTTTTGAATCTGAAAATATGCCAGACTTTGATGCTGCCGAAGAAATCGAAGAAATTGACAACGCTGACGATACCGCTCAAGGAAATAATATTGACGACTTATTGGCTGCCTTAGAGCCTGCTGATGTTGATATTGAAGATGTTAGCCTTACTGATGATGCTGTTCAAGAAAATAATATTGATGATTTATTAGCAGGAATAGATTCTGTTGAAGATGATATTAACGAAGATGAAATACCTGATACTGAAGCCTTTACTTCTGATGCTATTGAAACTGACACTGATGAACAGTCAAACCTTGATGCTGTTGAAGATATCGAAGAAGTTAGCCTTCCTGAGAACACGGTTCAAGGGAACAGCATTGATGATTTATTAGCAGGAAT
>CALJMY010000050.1 GCA_937981905.1 uncultured Enterobacterales bacterium | reverse complement strand
TTTTATCCTGTGGGATCACTCGTTGAACTATCTAATAATTTACTCGGTTTGGTCTGGGAATCTAACGAAAACGACATGAAGAAGCCAATAGTTAAAACATTTTATAACACGCAATATCAAAAATATTATGATGTACAAATGATTGATTTATCTAAAAGTAAATTAGTAATAAAACGTGGTGTTGGCCCTTATGAATTTGATCTGGATATTGATTCATATCGGTTTGGTAATAATACTTAATAATGATAAATATACCACTAAGTATTCTTTATATTGAATTAGGTTCTAATCTATTTGGTGGTGAGTAGAGTGATTCATTAATATTATTATTTAGGCTTGTACCTTGATGAAATTAATAATCACGATTAATAATGTGAGCTCAGCGTAATTATTTACAATCAGACTAAAGAAAAAGCCGCTTAATAAACTTGGTTATCAAGCGGTTAATTAGACTCTTTAAACTATAACAAGCACCTAAACTTTATAATATTGATTAGTGTCTAAAACTGTTCTTTGTCACGATAACAATATTACTCTATGTCGTTAGGTAGTTAAATTTGTTATTAAGGCGTAACTATTTTTACATTATCTAAGCGATAAATAGCCCCTTCACCTTCACCCCATGTTGGGAATACCATTAGTACATCAATAGCACTAATATCTAAGCCCGCATTGGCTAAGTCAGATAAATTAAATGTATAGGTTTGCCATATATCTAAAGTTGGAGCAACGCCTTCATTGCTTTGAGTAAGCATTAATTCAACAGGTGTTTCACCGCCGTTAGACTCAACTTTAAACAACCACGGAGTATCAGTTACATTAGGAGATGATATAACTCGCATATCAAAACTAATTACCCCATCATTTAAAATTGCTGAAGCGTCAAATGGTGCTGCTGATACTCCATCAATTTTAATAAATTCATCACGAGAGATAAAACCCATTACTGTTGGTTGTGTGCCAATTGAAAACTCAGTCACTTGTTCGTGATCGTTATCTTCTGTTTCGATTGTTGGCAATAAACCGCCGCAACAATCCCATGCAGGCCAGCTCGTATTCTCTTCATTTTCAAATACCGTTAACGACAATGGATCTGAAATTGAACCTGTACCGGCATCTGAATCTGAAGCTGAACCATCTGAGGTTATTGTTAAGTTAGTCACTTGATAAACTGCGCCTTCACCTAATCCCCATGTTGGAAATATCATCACAACATCGATAGAGTTGAGATCTAAGCCGCCATTAGCCAACATTTGAAGTGGAAATGTATATGTTTGCCATTCACCAGTAACGGGTAAAACACCTTCATTACTTGCTGTAATCTCGACATCAACATCCGTTGTCGCCTCAATACTTTCTATCTTAACAATCCATTTGGCAGTACTATCAGCAGGTGGGCTTATAACTTTCATGTCAAAGCTAACAATACCATCTGAAATAATAGGAGATGCGTCAAACGGCGTTGGCACTCCAGCATCATCAACAATAAACTCTTCACGGCTAATAAAACCATTAACTGTTGCCGTCGCCCCAACACCAAATTGTATAACGTCACCATTATCACTATCAGCTACAACTGTTGGTGTTATTTCGCCACAACAATTCCAAATTGGCCAATTAGGATTCAATGTTCCATCAAAAATGGTTAAGTCTTCTGCAATGCCTGTTGATGGTGGTAAAGGAATAGGTGCTTTACCGTTTTCTAAAGCATCATCAATACTGATAGAACCACTACTGATTGTGTCACAACCTTTACCTGTTTCAGTGTCAATACTACATTCATAAACTCGAATATAGTCGATTTCGAAACTATTACTACTTACAAATGCATTAGCATCGATACCGGTATTATTAACGTTTGAAGGCCAATCACCACCAACAGCATAATTAAGAATCATAAAGAAACGTTGGTCAAAAGGAGAGCTATCCCAATGTGTCGTTAAACCACCAACTTCAGTGTCAAAATATTCCGCAAACCAACCACGATGTGACAATCCAATTACTTCATCATCACTGTTTGTTCTAACGACAGATTGACGTTGAACTTCATATAAAATTCCATCAATATACCAGCGTATTTCACCTTCTTGCCATTCAATCGCATAAGTATGAAAGTCATCAGCAGGATTCATTGAATCTAGAAATGAATAAGCTTTACCTGAGCTTGAGTTATTTGGCCAAGCTTTACCGTAATGAAGTGTTCCATGAACATTTGCTTCTTCGATATTTTCGTCATTTACAGTTTTCAAATTCACTGCTTCTACAATATCAATTTCACCAGAACGCGGCCATCCCCCATAAATATCATCAGTTGGTAATAACCAAAATGCTGGCCAACTACCTTGACCAGAGGGAAGCTTTGCATGCATTTCAAATCGACCGTATTTAAAATCCGCTTTATGGCGACTAATCATTCGTGCTGATGTATACGGCTGCTCAGCATTAGCATCAGTTGCTGGTAAGGCAACAATATTTAGTTTGCCATCTGCTATAAATGAATTACTCTCATCCTCGGTGTAACATTGTTTTTCATTATTGCCCCCGCCAAAACAATTAACTTCATAGGTCCATTTTGTTTGATCAATTTGCGCTTCGTTAAATTCATCACTCCATACTAATTGCCACTCAGCAATAGAAACTGGAGGAACAACTTCTACTACGTCAGGTATTGAAGGAACAACCTGTTCATCATTAGAAACAGTGTTTGAATCACTACCACATCCATACAATGCAATGGTGGATATAACAGCACATATCTTTGTTATTTTTATTGCCGCATTATTCATAATTAACTTCCCAATCCGTTAAACTATTTAATTTTTATTGTAATAAAGGTCATTTAGCTGGTTCTCTTGCGCATTCTGGCTCAGATAAAATAAACTCGCTATTCAAATGCGTTATAGAGTGTTGAAAACGAGTTATGTTATTAAAATGTTACTTACCGCAGACAAGGTGAGACAAAAATACGATGAATGGTTATAGAAGTTTAGATTTAACTAGGGCGTGGATTTTAGCGCTATAATTACGGCTGACTTTGAGATTAACATCTTCATTTAGTTGAATAAGGCACTCACTATTACGTTGGTTAATCATACCTTTAATATAATTCACATTAACTAATGTAGATTTATGAATTCTGGTGAAAATTTGCGGGTCTAGCTTACCTTCAAGTTTTTTCATCGTGATACGGACAACATGTGTTTCTTTATTTTCATGGATACACATGTAATCACCAGCGGCATCAATCCAACGAATTTTATCAACAGATAGAAATATTCGCTGATTGTCTCCGGTTTTTATCACTAATTCATTTTGATATGCAGAAGGTAATGGTTTATCTGTTTCTAACCACTCTTCTAATTCAGAAATTGAAATACCTGATGATTTTTCTAATGCATGAAGTAGTTTTTCTTTATCTGTTGAACTTGAGTCTCTGCGCATTAAAATACGTTCAACTGTTTTTTTTAACCGACCTAAATTAGCTGGTTTTAATACATAATCAATCGCATTAAGCTCAAACGCATCAAGAGCATACTCCCCATGAGCACTAACAAAAACCACCATAGGTAAGATATCATTTTGCATCGATTGAACAACTTCAATACCATTAAGTCCTGGCATTTTCAAATCTAGAAAGATCACATCAGGACATAGCTCTTGGCACATTTTAATAGCGTCATCACCATTGCTAGTATGACCTATCACATTAATTTCAGGGATCTTATCTAAACGAAGTATTAATCCTTCTATTGCTAGAGGTTCATCGTCGACAACAATGGCTGTTAATTTGTTACTTATCATAGTCTTTGCAATTCCTGATGAGGTATTAGAATAGTTACTGAACTTCCTATTTTCGTATTGTGAGATATTTTAATATCATAGTTTTTATTAAACATTGCATCTAAACGTGCTTTGGTATTCACCAGGCCTATGCCAAAGCCTGAGTTTTTTTTGTCTTTTAGATGGTAACCACTATCCCTCACTTCTATGCGTATTTGCTCTGAGGCTTCATGAATCAGTACTTCTATAAAACCATTTTTTTTACTCGGCTCAATAGCATACTTAATCGAGTTTTCAACTAGAGGTTGTAATATCATACTTGGGACTTTAGCGCTAAGTACATTTCCTTGGGTAGCAATTTTAATACTGAATCTGTCATTAAAACGGACTTTTTCAATTGATACATAAAGTTTTAAAAATTTAATTTCATCTGCAACGGTTGACTCACTAAACGTCTTTTGTTCTAACGAATATCTAAAGAATTCACAAAGTTTTTCAAGCATTTCATTTGCTTTATCATTTTCTTTTTTCAAAATAAGAGTTGAAATTGCATTCATGGTATTGAACATAAAATGTGGATTTAACTGGTAACGAAGCATTTGTAATTGGGCTTCTTTTGCTGACGTTTGTGCCCGTAAAAGCATTTCATGCTCTTTTTGTAACTTGGCATTGTAGAGCATAATAAAGAAAATAGAGGTCCATACAAACATCGTAGTTAGAGAAAATAATAACCAGCCACCAAATTCAAGCGTACTCCATGCTACGTTCCAATTTTGTTGAAAAATAATGACTTTATAAGCGCTTAATTTTATTATGTTGTAAAAGACACCTAACAAACAAGCAGAGCTGAAACTAAATAATATTGTTTGTCTAATTTTTAAGTGCACAATACGTTGAATGAATAACCATTGAAAATATGACAGTAAAAAGCCACTACCACTTTCAACTAAAAGATTAATTAATTGACGTGATAAGCTAAAATTTTCATCAAAAAACTGAGGGCGAACAATAGCAATAAACACAATGACGGAATAAGCAATCCAGCCAGTGATTTGAAGTGTCCAAAATTGATGATTGGGTTTAGAAAATGACTGCTCACTTAACGCTAATGTACTTTCAGTTATCCACTTATTATTTGACATAATATATTCTTATTAATTGAGTGAGTCTGCTATTTCAATTAACAATACAACAATATATTAACAAATGAAAAAAAATCGATGAAACGCTACATAATCGAGGTGAACTGCATAATTAGTGTATTAGAAATGTTTAACTCATTAAAAAATATAAACTAATGACATTGATGTTTCAGTATCTAATTTTTCTTTATCTTCTTCGATAACATTATCAAATTTCATCGCGTATGATAATTTCATTTTAAAGTTTTCAACGATACTAGCTGATAGAGATGTCTCTGAACGGTAGACATTTTGATTACTACTATTAACATCAATATCGGCGATAAGGAATTGTTCAAATTCAGCCTCTTCAGTAATTTTAAATTTTAGCTTAGAGCCCAAATGTACGATCTTTTTTGTCGCTGTTTCTATTTCATAATCAGACCAAACATAACCAGGCCCAACATCCGCATCCCATTGTAGAATATGATTATCGTATAAACGTTGAGTATATCCTGCTGCAACAGTTGCTGTATTTTTTGTACTAGAAAAATTATTACGTGAGTATTCAGCAATCATAAAAGAACTATTATATTTATTAAAATATATATTGTGTTTTAGACCTGCTCTCCACCTATCAGCACTTTTTTCATCACCCACACTCTTTTGATAAAAGCTTGCAAAATACGTTAGTTTTCCTTTCAAGTAGCTAAAACCTCCATTAATTTTTCCAAGTAATGTTTGGGTTTCTGTATTACCTGATGTCATTGTTAAACCTAACTCAGCAGCGAATAACCATTGATCTTCAGACATATCATCATTAACGCTAAATGATGACTCAGAGAAGTCGCTTTTAAGAAGTTTAGAACTCGACAAACAAGGAAAGCTAAAAGTGATAACAATCACTAGAAAAATAAAACGCATAAAATGGCTCTTTAATATCAATACTATATTAATTATATGTTTTGGCTGGACGTAATAAACTGAGAACTATGAATCAATCAAAAAATCATAAGCATACTTATAGTAGCATTATGCTCTATTGTTTCAATAAATAGAATGGTCAATAATTTAATACAATCAGTATTATATCAAATTAAAGATAAAAAAATGCCAGCAATTGCTGGCATTAAATTTTAACTGTTTAATTGATGCTTAAAAAGTGTATAACAACGTAATTGTTGTTTCAGTATCAACACTTTTCTTATCAAAAATTGGGTTATTATCATGGCTAATAATAAAACCAAGTTTCATTGCAAGTTCACCCATAATATTAGCTGTAAGAGATGTTTCTGAACGTGATAACGTTGATTTATCACTATCAAAAGCTACATCACTAATTAACACTTGAGTAAATTTTGATGTTGCTGATAATTCATTCTCGTAAGTTAAACCGATATGTAAAATACCTGTTTTTTCACTTGAACCATTTTCAACATCAAATAACGTTATACCAGGACCTAGATCGCCATCAAACGTTACTGAATCTGTTTTGTAAAAGTTTTTAGAATAACCACCTACAAGACTAGCTACAGAATCATAACCACTAAATTCATCTTCTTCATATTCGCCTAAAACAAACAAACTATTTGTTTCATCAAGAATATAAGCACCTTTAGCGCCTACTTTCCAACGTGAAGCCGTTTTTTCATCATCATCTTCACTATAAAGAATGTCTGCATAGTAATTATTTTTCCAATCACTGAGCGTATGAGTAACATCTAACTTAGCAACTAGTGTTGACGTATCAGTATTACCAGTAGTCATTGTGCCACCAAGTTCAGCAGTTGCCGCCCATGATTTATCATCTGCAGCAAATGCTGAAGTTGATGCTGCTGATAAAATTAATACTGAAGCTAATAGCTTTTTCATGTAATTACTCTCCTAAAGTCTTATGAATATGTACGTCCATTTGTGGATATGGAATACCAATTTTTTCTTCATCTAAACGAATCTTAATAGTTTCCATTAGATCAAAATGTGTCGGCCAGTAATCGCTAGATTTAACCCAAGGGCGAACAACAAAGTTCACTGAGTTATCAGCTAATTCAGCTACAGCAACAACAGGAGCTGGATCTTGTAATACATTTGCGTGAGATGTAACAATTTCAGTTAATACTTTCTTTGCTAATTTAATATCAGCGTCATAGCTAACACCAATCACTAAATCAATACGACGTGTCGCTTTAGTTGAGTAGTTAGTAATTGCAGAACCAACAACACCAGAGTTTGGAATGATTATTTGCTTGTTGTCACCACTACGGATGAATGTAGAGAACAATTTAATTTCTTCAACAACACCAGCAACGCCGCCAGCTTCAATAAAATCACCAGCTTTAAACGGACGGAATGCAATAATTAACACACCAGAAGCGAAGTTAGATAATGAACCTTGAAGAGCTAGGCCTACAGCTAAACCAGCAGCACCAATAACAGCAATAAATGAAGCTGTTTGGATACCAATTTGACCTAGTGTAATTATAATTACAACAACCATTAATAGGCCGAATACGATGTTTTTAATGAAGTTAACAACAATCGGATCTAAATCACGTTTTGTCATTACTTTAGCGATAAAGTTACTGATTGCTTTAGCAACCTTTGAACCTACCCAATAGATTACAATTGCGACTACAAAAGCGATTGCGTAGTTAATCATTACTGCTGAATGATCGTTATACCATTGTTGTATCATTTCCATGATGTATTCCCTGTTTTAATAAATTAAGTCAACTATATGACAAGTGGCGCATATCATACTCAAATATAAAAAAATGTCTCATTTTTTTTACAAAAAATTACACATTTTTTCTTATTATCACAACATTCATATTAATCATTATTTGTTCAGCTTAAATTAATTATGAGTTCCTAAAATAACTATCATTTATAGCCTTTTCATATGTTTATATCTTAATAAAAAAAAAGCGGCTGTTGATATAAATCAACAGCCGCTTTTAATAATGTTTAAAGCTATAAAACTTTAGCGTCTAATTCACCTGAAACATAGCGTAAATACATTTGTTCTAATGTTATCGGCTTAATCTTGCTTGCCATACCAACACAACCAAACGCGTCAAAACGATCAACACAAATTTGTTCCATTGCTTTTTGAGCAACAGAGAAGAATTTACGAGGATCAAATTCAGATGGTTTTTCTGCCATAAAACGACGAATAGCACCAGTAGAAGCTAAGCGTAAATCAGTGTCGATGTTAACTTTACGAACACCAAACTTAATACCTCTAACTATTTCTTCAACTGGAACACCATACGTTTCTGGAATTTCACCACCAAACTCATTAATAACAGCTAACCACTCTTGCGGCACTGAAGATGAACCGTGCATAACAATATGAGTATTAGGAAGTCTTTCATGAATCGCTTTGATACGATCAATCGCTAAAATATCACCGGTAGGTTTACGTGTAAATTTGTAAGCACCGTGTGACGTACCAATAGCAATAGCTAATGCATCACAGTTAGTATCTCTAACAAAATTTGCTGCTTCATCTGGCGTTGTTAGCATTTGATCCATGCTTAAAACACCTTCTGCACCAACACCGTCTTCTTCACCAGCCATACCCGTTTCTAATGAACCTAGACAACCGATTTCACCTTCTACAGATACACCACAGGCATGAGAGAAATCAACCGTGCGCTTGGTAACATCAACATTATACTCATAGCTTGATGGCGTTTTACCGTCGCTCATTAATGACCCATCCATCATTACTGATGAAAAGCCAAGTTGAATTGAACGTTGACAAACATCAGGATCAGTACCGTGATCTTGGTGAATACACACAGGGATATGTGGAAACTCCTCAATTGCTGCATTCATTAATGCCTTTAAAAAAGGAGCGCCTGCATATTTACGTGCACCAGCAGATGCTTGTACGATTACAGGGCTGTCAGTTTTATCTGCAGCTTCCATAATAGCGCGCATTTGCTCGAGATTATTCACGTTAAACGCTGGTATACCATAGCTATGTTCTGCTGCATGATCCAAAAGTTGACGCAATGAAATTAAAGCCATTGTTTTTCCTATCACGATTTTAAAGGGTACTAAAGTACCCTAAATTTTATCGGCGCATTACACAGACCGATTTAACTATATTTAAGCTTTTGCTGCTCTTTGCTCTAAAATTTCTACTGCAGGTAAAACTTTACCTTCTAAGAATTCTAGGAAAGCGCCGCCACCAGTTGAAATATAAGAAACTTTATCTGCGATATCATATTTATCAACAGCTGCTAACGTATCACCGCCACCAGCAACAGAGAAGGCTTTACTATCAGCAATAGCACGTGAAATAGTTTCAGTACCTTTTGCAAAAGCATCAACTTCAAAAACACCAACTGGACCATTCCAAAGAATAGTTCCAGCAGTTTTAATGATTTCTGCTACTTTAGCCGCTGTTTGAGTACCGTAATCAATAATTTCTTCATCAGCATTAACTGCAGATGCAGCTTTAACTGTTGTTACTGAATTGTGGTTCCAATCGCTAAATCCTTCACTAGTTACTGTTACGTCACTTGCAAAAATAACTTCCGTTTCTGCACATAAACGTTGTGCTTCAGGAATTAAATCAGCTTCAAATAGTGAATTACCTACTTCATTACCCGCAGCGGCAACAAACGTATTTGAAATACCACCACCAACAACAAGCGTGTCAGCAATTTTTGATAATGAATCTAAAACAGTTAATTTAGTTGATACTTTTGAACCACCAACAATAGCAACTAAAGGACGGGCAGGATTATCAAGTGCTTTAGCTAGTGCAGCTAATTCATTAGTTAATAATGGACCAGCACAAGCCGTAGGTGCGAATTTAGCAACGCCATGAGTCGAAGCTTGTGCACGATGAGCAGTACCAAATGCATCCATTACAAATACATCACATAAATTAGCAAGTTGTTTTGCTAACACGTCATCATTTTTACTTTCACCAACATTAAAGCGAACGTTTTCGAAAATAACTAATTCACCAGCAGCAACTTCAACACCGTCTAAGTAATCTGTTACTAAACGAACATTAGCATCTAGTACTTCATTTAGGTAATCAGCAACAGGTTGTAGTGAATATTGAGCATCAAACTCACCTTCAGTAGGGCGACCAAGATGTGACATAACCATTACAGCAGCGCCTTGAGACAATGCTAGTTTAAGTGTTGGTAATGCAGCACGAAGGCGAGCGTCAGAAGTGATCTTGCCATCTTCAACTGGTACATTTAAATCTTCACGAATTAGCACACGTTGGTTAGCTAATGTAAGTTCACTCATCTTAATTACAGACATATATATTCCTTATGTTCATCATTGGCAAATACAAAAATATTCGCTTTATAACCGTTTTTATTTAATAACAGTTCGTTTAAAAAGTTCTTAATCTAATTTCTTTCAATACAGTTTCGTTCAATACAATTTCTTGTAATAAATGTTCTTTTAAATATCAGTTAATCTTTTCTGCCCATTGCTTGACTGGTATCCAACATACGATTTGCAAAACCCCATTCGTTATCACACCAAAGTAGCAGTTTTACAAGGTGTCCATCACTGACACGGGTTTGTGTACCATCCACAATACTTGAATGCGGATCGTGATTAAAATCACATGAAACTAAAGGCGCTTCAGTGTAATCAATCACTCCGAACAATTGAGTACTCGCTTGTTTTTTTAGCGTGGCATTAACACTATCAATATCAACTCGTTGTTCAAGCGTTACACTTAAATCCATCGCGGTAACATTAATCGTTGGTACACGCACTGAAATAGCTTCCATTTTCCCTTTAAGGTTTGGCAAAATTCGTTCAATACCTTGAGCCAATTTTGTATCAACAGGAATAATAGACTGACTAGCAGCGCGAGTTCGTCGTAAATCATTATGATATGCATCAATCACTTGCTGATCATTCATCGATGAATGAATAGTAGTGATAGTTCCACCTTTTAAAGTGAATTGCTTATCTAAGGCATCAATAATAGGTACAACACAATTAGTCGTACATGAACCATTAGACACAATGACATCATCATGGGTCAATAAATGATGATTAATACCATAAATAACCGTTTTATCGACATTACTAGCGGCTGGTTGACTAAATAATACTTTTTTAGCTCCTGCATCTAAATGCATTTGGGCATCATCACGTGAACTAAAGACACCGCTGCATTCAAGTACAATATCAATATTTAGTTCGCGCCATGGCAAATCTTCAGGGCTTTCTTCATGAAATAATGCAATGCGATCATCACTAATACATAAATGACTTTTACATAGACTGTTACATTCGATATCAGGTAAAGCAGCATCATTTGTCGAGGACGTTTCATCAAGTGACACAGGTAGCATAAAACGACCATGTGTACTGTCATACTTAGTCAAATGAAGCATTGCTTCGGGCTGAGCTAGCTCATTAATAGCAACGATATCTATTGTTGCACAATAATTTCGTTCGTAAAAAGCACGTAAAATACTACGACCAATACGCCCATAACCATTAATAGCAACTCTTAACTTAGCCATTACTGCCTTCTAATTTAACCATGTTTAACTATATTAAATTTAACTTAAAAGAAAGGCCGCTATAAGCGACCTTTCAATTTTATCAATTTATAAAACCGATTTTGATACTTCAACTACATTATCGACTGTAAAGCCAAAGTGTTTAAATAGTTCACCAGCAGGCGCTGACTCACCGAAGGTTGTCATACCAACTACTTTGCC
>CALJMY010000049.1 GCA_937981905.1 uncultured Enterobacterales bacterium | reverse complement strand
CTCAAGCGTACACATCATTACATGAGTTAAAAATAAGGGATTAACTAATCACTTCCAATCTTGCATAAGCCACCATCAACCAACGTGTATTACCATCGTCAAAACCTACTTCAACACGTGCTTGAGCGTCGCTGCCTTCGTAGTTAACTATAATGCCGTCACCAAATTTCGTATGATTAACGCGTTGACCTAATGCTAATCCTGTTTGGTTAAAGGTTTGTGCCGCTTTAGTGACTTTATTAGTCGATGTTCTTGGTTGTGAAATGCGCGTTGTTAAACGAATTTCTTCGACTAGCTCTTCTGGAATTTCTCGTAAGAAACGTGAAGGTTTATGGAATTTTTCTTGGCCGTATAAACGACGAGATTCCGCGTAACTGATGTACAGTTTTTTCATCGCGCGGGTGATGCCAACGTAAGCTAGGCGACGTTCTTCTTCTAGCTTTTCAGGTTCTTCCATCGTGCGTTGGCTTGGGAACATGCCTTCTTCAACACCGGCGATAAACACTAATGGGAATTCAAGTCCTTTCGCGCTGTGCATTGTCATTAATTGCACGGCGTCTTCATATTCATCAGCTTGTGATTCACCGGCTTCTAATGCCGCGTGTGACAAGAATGCAGTGAGTGGCGTCATGTCTTCAAGTTCAGCTTCTTCAGGCATCACAAAGTCATTCATGGCGGTTAACAGCTGATCTAAGTTGTCTATTCTGTCTTGTGCCCGATCGCCTTTTTCAGCTAAGTACATGGTTCTTAAGCCACTGTGATTAATCACAAAGTCGGTCATTGAACGCATTGACATTTCAACGCTGTCGTCTTCTAACTGATTCACTAATGTGATGAACGCATGAATAGCATTAGCTGCACGGCCTGTTAGAATCTTCTCACGAATTAATAGTTTACTTGTTTGCCATAATGTCATGCCTTGTTGGCGTGCGTTATGACGAAGTTTTTCCATGGTTGTTGCGCCAATGCCACGCGTTGGCGTGTTAACGACACGCTCGAATGCAGCATCGTCATCGCGATTAGCCATTAAGCGTAAATAACTTAACGTGTCTTTAATTTCTAGGCGATCGTAAAAACGTAAGCCGCCATAAATTCGGTATGACAATTTTTGCGATAACAATGCTTCTTCAATGACGCGAGATTGAGCATTACTACGATATAAAATAGCGACTTCTTCTAAGTTGCCACCTTGTTCATGCCACTCGTTAATTTTATTACTAATGAAACGTGCTTCATCAATTTCATTAAACGCAGCGTAAAGCGAGATTGGTTCGCCTTTGTTGCCGTCCGTCCATAATTTTTTACCAAGACGTGCTTCGTTATGGCTGATTACTGCATTGGCGGCATCTAGAATATTTTCTGTTGAACGGTAGTTTTGTTCTAACTTAATCGTTTTAGCTTTTGGGAAGTCCGTTAAGAAACGCTGTAGGTTTTCGACTTTTGCGCCACGCCATCCGTAAATTGATTGGTCGTCATCACCAACAATCATTAAGTTGTTGTCAGCACTCGCTAACATTTTAACCCACGCGTATTGGATGTTGTTGGTATCTTGAAACTCGTCGACTAAGATATTTTTAAAGCGGCGCTGATAATGTTGAATCACTTGTGGGTTATGGATCCACAATTCGTGAGCGCGTAATAACAATTCGGCGAAATCAACTAAACCAGCACGGTCACAGGCGTCTTGATAACTTTTGTATAAATCACACAAGGTTTGTTCGTAAGGGTCGCCATAGGTGTCGATATGTTTTGGGCGTAAGCCTTCGTCTTTATGACCGTTGATATACATTTGAACTTGGCGTGGTGGATAAGTCTTTTCATCTAAATTTAACGATTTTAATAATCGCTTAATCATGCGGAATTGATCATCGGAATCGATTACTTGGAAATTTTGTGGCAATTTAGCTTCGGTGTAATGCATACGCAATAAACGATGCGCGATGCCATGGAATGTACCAATCCACATTTTACCCAGTTGATCGCCTAACAAGGTTTCAACACGATAACGCATTTCTTTAGCGGCTTTATTGGTAAAAGTAACGGCAAGAATTGAAAAACTAGAATGTTGTTCTACTTTCATGAGCCATGCAATACGGTGCACTAAAACACGCGTTTTACCACTACCAGCACCTGCCAAAACAAGTTGTTTACCAGGCTCTGCAGCCACTGCGTCACGTTGATGTTCGTTAAGACCATCTAGTAAAAGAGAAACATCCATAAGTATTTATTCGCCGACTAAATTAATGAGAACTACTATAACAAATACTGTATGTAAATACACTTATCTGTTCGGCCTGCAAATATTAATCATCGTTTAGTCGATAAATAGCTAACAAGGTTATATGAGTAATAACAGGATATTATTCTTATATTCAGAAATAGTTTTATGGCAGTGAACTAATAAATATTAGCCAGTGTCTATTATTGGTGATACGGTTTTAACATAATGATTACATAAAGTAATATCAACCCAACTCTGAATAAGGAAAGCTAAATGAAAGAAATGATAGTTAATGACATTATGGACACTAATTTTGCCAAAATAAGCGTAGATATTCCTGTTGTAGTTGCGTCGAAGGAATTGATAACAAAAGCAGCATTAGGCGGTCCGGTTGTTGATGCTAACGATAAATTATTAGGTTGGATTTCTGAGCAAGAATGTTTACAAGTATCTATGCAAGTTGCTTACTATAATGAGCGTGTTGCAATGGTGAAAGATATTATGCGTGAAGATGTTTTAAGCGTGAAGGCAGGAGAAAAGGTCTTGGAGATTGCAACAAAGATGAGCATGTCACAACCTAAAAATTATCCGGTGGTTGATGCATCAAACAAAGTGATTGGCGTTATTACTCGCCGTAACGTGCTTAAAGCGATTCTTTCGACGATAGAATAAAGATACCCGTAACCAATGAATATGCAGGTTTTATGTTGGTTTAAAAAGTAAGTTACTGCGTTGTGCTCAATCCCAATAGCAAGCTATTGGGCGACAATATGCTCCTGCATTGTTCTAATATCGACATCCATGTCGAAATCAATCACACGCCTTGTTTCTAACATTTTATCCACACCCTAAATTCCAGCACTTTCAATGGTCACGGGTATAATAAGACCGCTATTACTAAAAAATCTCTAGAGAGATATAGCTGCCTTATTGTTCAATTTTTATTTTATTAGTAAAGCTAACTCTTCTATCTTATTGATTTCAAATGTTGGCAGCATTAATGGTTTTTTATAATGATCTAATGGAAGATCTTTTGAGTTTAGCCATGCGTTTTGCCAACCCATACGCCCACTGCCAACAATATCTGACACGGGATGATCGCCAACATAAAGAATGTCATCACCGCTTAAGCCTAAACGTTCTTGTGCTTGTAAAAACAAATCTGGCGCTGGTTTCATTGGCGTTGTTTGTGACGGACGTATGGCAAAGTCAAAATAGCGAGCTAGGCCACATTGAGTAATATCGGCGTTGCCATTACTGATTACAAATAAGGTGAATTGCTGACTTAAGTCACTGAGTAATTGATGAACATCACTCGTTATATTGACTTTATTTCGCCATGTTAAAAAATGCGATAACGCTTGTTGGCTGCCTTGTTTACATTCTTCTGGTGAATAACCACATACCTGAAAACCAATATATAGTGCTTGTAATCTAGCGGTTGTAAAATCGCTTTTTAATGACGGTGTTTGATCTACTAATTGCATACGTAAATTGGTCCAGTCTTTAACCGATAACAGCGCTGTCTCTGGATAATTCGAGATAAGAAATTTATGTAATTCATCTTCTGCTGTTAAAAGCACAGGAAGGTTGTCATATAAGGTGTCGTCTAAATCAAAACCAATGGCGACTGGGCGTTTAAAAGTGCGATAAAATTGCATGTTGGTTACTTCTTTTTTAGTTTAGCGCGTGGGTGCGCCGCATCATAAACAGATGCTAGATGACCAAAATCTAATTGCGTATAAATTTGTGTAGTGGATAAATCATTATGCCCAAGCATTTCTTGCACGGCGCGTAAATCGCCACTGCCTTCTAACATATGGGTCGCAAATGAATGACGTAATTTATGGGGATGAACGGTAGTATTTAAATGTTGTTCAGATGCCCATTTTTTAATACGTACTTGCACGCTGCGATGTGAAATTCGGCGGCGCTGTTTACTCACAAACAACGCTTGTTCGTCTGAGTCGACAATATCTCGCCTAACATTCAGCCACTTCTTAATCCATGTTAGCGCTAGCTTTGTTACAGGAACAATACGTTGCTTACTACCTTTACCGATCACTGACACTAATTGTTCTGGGTAGCTAATGCTGTTTAAATTCAAATCGACGAGTTCAGCTAATCGTAAGCCACTGGAATAAAATAATTCCATCATTGCACGATCTCTAATCGCGAGAGGCTCGTCTAAATCAATATTTAATAATTGATTAATGTCATCAACGTTTATATTTTTAGGCAAAGGTTTACCACGCTTTGGCGCGCTGATGCCAACACAAGGATCTTGAACAATGAGTTCGTTAGACAGTAAGTAATGACAAAAGCTGCGAAGGGCAGATAACTTAGTCGCAATATAACGAGGTGATAAACCTTGAGTACGCTGCGCTGCAACCCAACCACGAACGTCCTCACCGCGAAGCATTGACCATGTCGTTATATCGCCATGTAATGTGTCGATGAGGTCTGAAATTGAACGTTGATAACTATTAACTGTGTGCGATGACAATTGTCGTTGATTGGTGAGGTAATCTAAAAATTCATCAAGCGCTATTTTCATAACGTTATGTTACTTAGATAATAACTGTTGCGTGACACTGGCAATAAGTCTAGTTAGTTGCATCAGCATTAAATTATCCATGTCAGGATGAAAATGGTTAGCGTCTTGGCTGCTAATGGCTAGTAAACCTAAATCACCATGCTGTCCTAATGCAATTAATGCAACTGACCCTGACTCTGGATGATTAAATAACAATTGTTGTTCTTGCTGATTGATGCGGCCAAAATAATGGTGACCACGTCCTAAACGTTGTATTAATAAATTATCTAAGTCACTACGATTAATGGCTAACGACTTTGGCGCGTTAGCAGGATAGAGCTTAAACGATACGTGGCTAAGTTCTAATTCATTAATAAAATGGTGATGTAGTGTTTCATTCACTGTAGTTAAATCTTGGCAATTGAGTACTTCAAAAAACAAGTTTGAAAATTTTTGATATAAACGCTGATTTTGAGTCGCTATTGACATTAGTGATGTTATTTCATCTTCTAATGTCACTATTTTTTCGCGCATCATGCGTTGTTGACGTTGAACAAGAGACACTGTGCCTTGTTCTTGGGTCGTAATATTTAGCTTATTGAGCAAAGCAGGGTGCTTAGTAAAGAAATTAGGATTTTCTAATAAGTAATCTTCAATGAGCGAATCATCTAAAAATTGTGATAAATCTTCTAATTGGTTCATATACGAATTTGACCGTCATAAACGTGTTCTGCTGGACCTGACATTTTTAATTGACTGCGATCACCGCGCCAATTAATTTTTAAAGTACCGCCGGGTAAATCAACAGTTACATTTTCATCCAATAGTCCTTGAATCTGACCAACTGCGACTGCAGCACAAGCGCCTGTACCACAAGCTCTAGTTTCACCAGCACCACGTTCAAATACGCGTAGTTTAATGTGAGTTCGCGATATTATTTGCATAAACCCAACATTGGCTTGCTGTGGAAAACGTTCGTGATGAGAAAGTTTCGGGCCAAGTTCTGCAACTGGTGCCGTATCAATATCTTCCACCACTAATACACAATGCGGATTACCCATAGAAACAACACCACATAATGACGTTGAGTTATCGGTGCGTAAAATATAAGTCGCTTCTTGTTTATTTGCTTCAAACGGTACTTTGGCAGGTAAGAATTGAGGCACACCCATAGACACAGTAATCATGCCGTTACGTTCGTGTTTGAGTTGTAATTTACCACCTTTACAGCTCACACCAAGACGATAACGATTACTTAGTCCTTTAAGACGTACAAACCGAGCAAAACAACGCGCGCCGTTACCACAATTTTCAACTTCACTGCCGTCACTATTAAAAATGCGGTAATGAAAGTCTAAATCCGGGTCGTAAGGTGGCTCAACCATTAATAATTGGTCAAAACCTATACCTGTATGACGATCAGCTAGCTTTATAATTTGATCGGTACTAAGAAATACATTGTTTGATACAGCATCGATCATGACAAAATCGTTACCTAAACCATGCATCTTTGAAAAGTTTAATAGCATATAGCGTCTTATTTAGTGCAATTGAGGCTAATTCGCCAGCGTTTAATGTGTAGCAAACACTGGCATTTACCCGTAATTAATAATGACGGGTATAACAATTATGCGTCAATTGATTTTGCTTCGCCTCGCCACAAATCAGATAAAGTTTCGCGTTTACGAATTTCAATAGCGCGTGTACCGTCCACTATTACTTCAGCTGCTTTTGTTCGAGAATTATAGTTTGATGCCATTGTGAATCCGTAAGCACCACTTGATTTTATCGCTACAAAGTCGCCTTCGTTAACGGCTAAATCACGTGATTTACCTAGGAAGTCACCTGTTTCACAAATAGGACCAACAATATCATAATTCTTTGTAGGTGCAGTTGTTTGCTTAACAGCGACAATCTCTTGCCATGCACTATATAGTGCTGGTCTGATTAAGTCATTCATTGCCGCATCAATAATCACAAAGTTCTTATCAGGTGTTTCTTTTAAGTATTCAACTTTAGACACTAAAATACCAGCATTTGCCATGATAGCGCGGCCTGGCTCAAAGATAATGGTTAAGTGTTCACGGCCAACTAACTCACCTGCAATAGCAGCTGCATATTCAGAAGGTGCTGGTGGTTTTTCATCTTGGTAAGTTACACCTAAACCGCCGCCAACATCGATATGACTGATGCTAATACCTTTTTCTGATAGCTCATCTACTAATCCTAATACGCGTTTTAATGCATCAGTGAATGGTAGTAAATCAGTTAACTGTGAACCAATATGACAATCAATTCCTTTAACAGCTAATGAGTCAGATTCGTGAGCAAATTGATAAGCTGCAGGTGCTGCTTCCATGCTTATACCAAATTTATTCTCTTTAAGACCGGTAGAAATATAAGGATGAGTACCGGCATCAACGTCTGGATTAACACGAATAGAGATAGGGGCAACCATACCCATGTCAGCAGCAATGCTGCTAATACGTTTTAATTCTGGAACAGATTCAACATTAAAGCAGTAAATACCAATGTTTAATGCATAACGAATCTCAACGTCAGATTTACCTACACCTGAGAAAACAACTTTTTGTGGATCGCCGCCAGCTTCTAAAACACGTGCAAGCTCGCCCATAGAAACGATATCAAATCCTGAACCTAATTTTGCTAATACGTTTAGTATCGCAATATTTGAGTTAGCTTTAACTGCATAACAGATAAGGTGCTTTTGAAAACTAGCTGCGTCATTAAAGGCATTCCAATGACGTTCAATGGTAGCGCGTGAATAAATATATAACGGCGTACCGTATTGAGTAGCAATATCTTCAACACTTACTTCTTCAGTAAATAATTCATTATTTTTAAAGTTAAAATTATTCATTATGTAGACTCTTTTGTATCGCCAGTTTCAGGCGAAGTTGTTTGATTGTTAACAGGTGATTGTTCTTCATATAACGGTCCTTTTTGTCCACAGCCCGATAAAGCAGCAAGTAGAAAGGCGCAAATCACAAGTTTTGACATGGTTTTCTCAGTGATAATTAGTTCAATTGGCCTTATAATACCAAATAGATTAAATGTTTGCCTATGTGTGTCTGTAATAAATCACGATTGTTATCGTTATTCTTTGTATTAATAATTGAGTTATCCACTAAAGTGATTTTCCTTGATTGATTTCTCGACGACTCTAGGCTCACATGCCTCACTTTTTGAGGTAATTATAAAACATATACATTTTTTAGGATGCGATGAGCAATGATTATTAATTTAAGTGAGACTGTATAATGGCTATTGATTCAATTATTAAAAAGCCTAAAGGCGACATCGATGCTGCTGTGATTTGGTTACATGGTTTAGGTGATTCAGGCGCTGGGTTTAGTGATGTTATTCCTGTGCTTGGGTTAAATCCAAAGCATACTATTAAATTCATTTTTCCTAATGCACCAGAGCAGGCAGTAACTATTAATAATGGTTTTGTGATGCGTTCATGGTATGACATTAAAACGATGGATTTAGACGGCCGTGCAGATATTCCTTCGCTTAAGCAAAGTGAAAAATTGATTGTTGAGTTGATTGAAGAGCAAATTTCACAAGGTATTAAAGCGTCACGAATTATCTTGGCTGGGTTTTCTCAAGGCGGCGTTTTATCACTTTATACTTCATTGAGAACTAAGCATAAGTTAGGCGGCGTTGTTGCATTGTCTTGTTATCTTGCAACGAATAATTTGCCGTTTGAAGGTGCTCAAGGCATTAATCAATCAACCCCTATTTTCTGCTCTCACGGTGAGCGCGATAATGTTGTGCCATTTGCTGCTGGTAAGGATGCATCACAACGTTTGTCTGCTGTGAACTTTAATGTGACTTGGTCGCAATATCCGATGGAACATACTGTAAGTCCCCCACAATTAGAAAAATTAGGTCAGTGGATTACAAAAACACTAGCGTAATTTATAATTAAGCAGCGCTAAATAAGCGCTGCTTAATATTACCAATAATGACTATATGACAGTTGCATTTTTGTTGTTCCATCAAAACTAAA
>CALJMY010000048.1 GCA_937981905.1 uncultured Enterobacterales bacterium | reverse complement strand
CATTGGTGGGTTATTAGTAGGGGCCGGCTTACTCGGATTATTAAGACACCAAGCAAGTTTAGGTGGTTTAAATATTCTTGCGCAATACTTATCTAAAAAACACGGAGTATCTATTGGAAAGTTTCAAATGGCTGTTGATTGTATGGTATTAATTCTTGCCATTTTTATTGTTGATTGGCATGCCATCGGTTTATCAATTGTTGGCGCGATTTCTTATAATTTGATACTGGTTATAAATCATAAGCCCGGTCGTTATAGTGTCAATCGATAAAAACTAAGCATGACTTAAATTAAAAAGCCATACTGATTAAAGCGAATATCATCAACTTGATATTCGCTTTTTTATTATCTATTTCAATAAAAATGTCTCAATTTAAATTCGCTATCACCACACTGACAAAAGGTAGGCAAGAAAGTAGAATGAGATAGCGATTAAATATAATGTGAATTAGATTTCCAGATAACGTAGAATTAATTTAATACTGAAAGGAAGTTACATTCAAAATATATGGAAATAAAAATAATTAACTTATGGTGAGAGTCACATTGACAAATATTAGATGGCTAATTAGTTTCACCTGCTTTGTTGTAGTAAGTAGCGCTGTTTTTTTCTGGCAATATCAGAATCAAGTACTCAGTACAAAAGAACAACAATTCCTATTGAGCGATATCGCAAATTCTGAAGCGACTACGATAGAGCGTCGGTTATCCCGATCGTTATCTGCAACCGATATATTAGCAATCGAAATTAAACAAAATAACGGTAAATTTACTGATTTTAATACTTATGCTCAAGCGGTGATTGACTCGATTGGTGGGGTTTCTAATCTGCAATTAGCTCCCAATGGTATTATCAGTCAAGTATATCCACTTGCAGGTAGTAAAAAAGCGATTGGGCACGATATATTGCATGATAAAAGTCGACGTAATGAAGCTATGTTGGCGATTTCCCAAAAACGACTAACTTTGGCAGGACCATTCCAATTGATACAGGGAGGGCTGGCGATTATTGGTAGAAAGCCAGTGTTTGTTAATATTGATGGCGAAGAAACTTTTTGGGGGTTTACGTCTGCATTAATTTATTTTGACAAACTTTTAGCCATGACTAAATTAAAAGAATTAGAAAACAAAGGATATAATTATACTCTTAGTCGAATTCATCCAGATACTGGTCAAGAAGAAATATTTTCACGTTCAAAAGAAAATTTAGACGAAATCTGTGAATCAGCAGAAATAGCATTGCCAAACACGACATGGACATTAACCATGAGCCGAGCAAGTCTGAACCCTAAAACTAACATTTTCCCCTATGCCATTAGTGTCTTATTCGGTTTACTAGTCGCATGGTTGATCACTTATCTTCAGCGCCAACCAGAATTATTGCAACGAGTAGTAAAACAAAAAACAGCTGAATTAGAAAAACTCGCTTTTAATGATCACTTAACAGGTTTAGCCAACAGGCGATATTTAAATAAGCATCTACAACAATTTCTATTGGAACAACAGCGCTATAATAAATCCGCTGCCCTACTGTACTTAGATTTAGATGACTTTAAACGTGTTAATGATTCAATGGGACATGATTATGGCGATCGCCTTTTAATTGAAATAGCTAACAGGATTAATAAATCTGTACGGGCTGGTGATGTTGTTTCACGTTTGGGCGGAGATGAATTTGCAGTATTACTGCTCAATATTCATTCAGTTAGTTCGATCAGTAAAGTTGCTAAAAATTTAATTGAAGAAATTAAAAAACCTGTAAGATTTGATGATCGCAGTGTTGTTACGTCTGCATCAATTGGGATTACATTAATCCCTAAAGACGGTAATAAAAGTCTCGATTTATTGCGTAATGCCGATATGGCAATGTATAGCGCAAAAAATTATGGCAAAAATAACTATAGTTTTTTTGATCAAAAACTTCAGCAGCAGGCTATTGACAAGCACCGCATTGAAAATGAACTTGTAAAAGCTTTAAAAGACGATGAGCTAGTCTTACATTATCAGCCATTGGTTGAATTAAAGAGTAAGAAAATAGTTTGTTTGGAGGCATTAATACGCTGGCAGCATCCTGAAAAAGGATTAATCTATCCAGACCAATTTATTAATGTTGCTGAAGACTCAGGGCAAATTGTAGAAATAGGTTATTGGGTTATTAAAGCAGTTTGTGAATTGATAAATCACCGAGAAAAAGAGGGATGTGAGCAACAAACAATTGCAATAAACCTCTCTCCTAAACAATTTAAAGATCCAAGCTTACTCAATAATATTCGTAATATTGTTAGTGAAGCTAATATTGATCCTAGTTTACTTGAAATCGAAATTACAGAGTCATCTTTAATGACTAATATCGCCGAAGCTACCTATGTCATTGAACAGCTAAGTGCAATTGGAATTAAGATTGCCATTGATGATTTTGGAACTGGTTATTCTTCATTAGCACAACTGAAAAACTTCCCAGTTAATAAACTTAAAATTGATCGTAGCTTTATCGCAAACATAGAATCTGATACCAGTGATCATAAAATTGTTAGAGCAATTATTGCTATGGCGCATACGCTACAACTCACTGTCGTGGCTGAAGGCATAGAAAATAAACATCAATTACTGTTATTAAAAAATAGCAAATGTGATATTGGACAAGGATATCTATTTAGCCGTCCAGTAGAAATAGAGCAGTTAAAAGATTGGAGTTATGACTAAGTCATCTTAAACGATGTTCATATATTATCAAACTACGTGAATCTACTAACGCTACATAGCACAGTAAATGTAGTGAAGAGTATTGTGGTAATGCGCAGTAGCTGATTTATTTTTTGTCTCTTTTTTACTTTCCATGATTACTTTTTATTTTTCTGAACTTTATTTCTATGAACTTTACTTTTATGTTATAACATAACAAAAAATCAATTAGCGTGTTTGCTATTGTTTACGAAACAGTGACGAAATAAGCCCATGAAATCTTTACTTCATTATATAAAAACAGCAGTTATAACAACGGTTGTCATAACTACAAATAATGCCATAGCTAGCGATAATCATCATGCTCATGTCCATGGAAGTGCTGAGTTAACATTAGCAACTGAAAATAATAAATTATTTATTAACCTAACAACCCCAGCAGATAATTTGTTGGGATTTGAACACAGAGCAGAAACCTCAATAGAAATAGCTAACGTTAAACAACTTGAAAAGAAACTTTCAAATATAAATAATCTAATAATATTCCCCGAATCTACATGCTTATTGATTGATACACATCTTAATCTTGACCTATTGCTGCCATTAAAAAATAACCAGCATCACCATAAACACTCAGAAAAGAAACATACAGAAGTTGTAGTTGAATACACATTAACGTGTGAAAAAAGAGTAGACATCGCACCTGCAACAATCCAACTGTTTAAGCATTACCCTGCTATAGACACCATTGAAGCATTATGGCTAACAGATAAGAAACAAGGAGCTATCACGCTAACTCCAAATAAAAATACGTTATCGTGGCGTTAATAAGAGCAAAATTAGTATTGATAATATAATTCTAAGCTTTCCAATTTCAAAACATAAGCGGCGGTTGCAATTTTATCTTCAAATAGCTCCGTCGATAATTTTCCAGTTACCCAAACTGGCTCATAAATACTTTCAATGTCTAATACCTTTCCTGTTTCAACATAAATAATTTGATTAGGCGGTGGTGGTGGCATATGTAAACACGCACCAAAATATGGAACTAAAAAGAAACTAGAGATTTGTTTATCATTTATAAATTCGACAGGTACAATAAATCCAGGGATACGAATATCTTTCCCATTCATTGCTTCAATGATATTGGTAGATACCAGCGCTTGTTCATAAATATCATTGGCAGCATCACTAGGATTCATTGCACTTTTTATTGCACTTTCAAGTTGATCACTCTCAGATCCATCAGACATTGATACAATATAGTCTGGCGGGTTAGCTATAGCATCTAAATCAGTCTTAGGAATAAGCTCTTCCCAGTTTACAGTTACAAATTTTTTCGCTAGCTCAGCTGTTTGCTTTCTCACAGGTGCATCTACAGAATTAGAATTCTCTGTCTCTTGTTGCACAATTATATCTGATTTTGATAGTGGCTTTTCACAGCTCAATAATAAAAATATAGATAAAATGACAAAATATTTCATAAAATTAACCTTAATTTAACTACTCAATATTAACGAGGTTTACTGTCTTGAGTGCGTTGCATAACACCTATGATATGTTATAACATTACTATATATTTTTACACTTTAATTCTAAGTACGTTGACTATTTTGAATGCTATTGACCTTAACAATGTAGAGTTTTCTTACTCAGAAAACGCCGATAAAAACATATTGAAAATAAAAAGCTGGCAGGTAAAACAAGGCCAACAGCTATTTATGCATGGTCCATCTGGCAGTGGTAAATCAACACTCCTAAATCTGATTTGTGGCCTAACCTTACCCAATAAAGGTGATATACATTTGTTCGAGCAATCTTTAAATAATATGAGTAACCGCCAACGAGACAAATTTCGAGCTAGTCATATTGGATACATATTTCAAAAATTTAATTTAATTGACTATTTGAGTGCCGTTGAAAATATCAAATTAGCAGATTATTTATCTCCAAAATCAACACCAGAAAATTTCTTAGTTCAGATACATAAAATACTGACCTCTTTAAATCTATCTATAAAAGACTGGAATCGCCCAGTTAACCAGCTCAGTGTTGGGCAACAACAACGCGTAGGCATAGCACGCGCGTTAATCAACAAACCAAAATTGATTATTGCCGACGAGCCTACATCATCTATCGATCAAGCATCCCGAGATAGTTTTATTTCGCTATTATCATCAATGTGTCAGCAACATAATTCAACATTACTATTTGTAAGTCATGACATGAACCTGCGTAAACATTTTGATTCATCTATCGCTTTAACCGATATCAACACTGTTGAGAATCTAATCTAATGTTTTTAAAACTTGCCTCAAAAAGTCTAATACATCGCAAAGGTTCAGTGATTTTAACTACGCTAGCATTAACCATTAGCATGTTAGTGATGTTTGGTGTTGAACATATCCGAGAGCAAGCAAAAACTAGTTTTTCAAGCAGCGTATCAGGTGTTGACCTTATTGTAGGTGCACGTACTGGTGAGCTTAATTTATTACTTTATTCTGTCTTTAGAATGGGAAAACCAACAAATAACATGAGATGGGAGTCTTATAATAATCTCAAACAAAACTCATTATTAAAATGGTCTATTCCTATTTCACTGGGCGACTCTCATCAAGGTTATCGCGTACTTGGTACCACTACCGATTATTTTGACTACTTTAGTTATGGCGACAAACAGTATTTAACGTTTGTTGAAGGGAGCAAACTAAACAATTTATTTGATGTAGTCATTGGTTCGACTATCGCTCAAAAGTTACACTACAAAGTAGGTGACACTCTTACTTTATCTCACGGCATTGGACGCACAAGTTTTACCAATCATAAAAATACTCCATTTCGTATTGTTGGTATTTTAAATCCAACTGGCACACCTGTTGATCAAACATTACATGTAACATTACAAGGGTTAGAGGTTGTTCATTTACCGGAACCAGAACGCCAAAAATACGCTGCAAATAATCAATTAACACTTGACGATTATTCAGAACTAAAACCATCATCAATTACCGCGGTCATGATCGGATTAAAATCACGTATCAGGGTTTTTCAATTGCAACGAGCTATTAACACTGACAATAACGAACCACTTACCGCCATTTTACCAGGTGCTGCATTATCACAATTATGGCAAACACTATCGATAGCCGAAAATACTCTACGCTTGGTTTCTGGCTTGGTTATCATCTCCACATTATTTGGTTTAAGTGCAATGTTGTTGGCGTCTATTCGTGAGCGTCGTCAAGAAATAAAACTCATTAGAATGATTGGCGCATCGCCATTTTTTATCTATTGGTTAATCGAAGTCGAAGCGCTATTAATTACCTTAATTAGTACTCTATTTTCTATCGTGTTACTGACGGTAGGATTAGCACTATCGAAGAACTATTTACTCACCCAATATGGTTTATCAATTGACCTTAATGTATTAACAATAAATACGTTGAGTGTAATTGGTGTCCTATTATTGCTAACTATATTAGCTGCTGTGCCGCCATCGTTTATGGCTTTTAGAGAGGCTAACAGAAGTTAATTTTAATTAATAAAAAACAATTATTATTAGGGTCTGTTGAACTTTTTAGTTCGTTTTTGCAGCAATTTATTTGGGATTTATACAAGGCAGAGCCTATGTGGTGTAGCTGGCTACACGAATAGGCGATAACGCCGTAGAAATAACAAAAAAATACTGTCCGAAAGATTCACCTAAAAGCCTTTTGTGCTACGTTATTCGTCTTTCACCTAGATGAACTAGGCATCAATCCTCATGCCTTGCTCAAAAGGCTTTTAGATTGAACAAAATTCGAACCACAAAGATCAACAGACCCTACTGTTTTCTAAGTTCTAGTAAATCAATTAACAGCCTCATCATTTAACACGATAATTCCTTTATTCACTCCCTTTAAATATATTTACGTTTTAACCAATAAATTTAAACTACGTTATCGCAACGATTTTATTTTATATAATTTATCACCGCCCATAAATA
>CALJMY010000047.1 GCA_937981905.1 uncultured Enterobacterales bacterium | reverse complement strand
AATTACTTAGCTATCCAGAATGCTTCTACTAAAACATTATCATTTTTAGTAATATTCGCTTTAAATTCGGAATTAGCATTTATAACTCCAACTCCTTTAGGTGTTCCAGTCATTACAATATCACCGTCTTCCAGAGTAAAGCTTTGTTCAATAATATTAAGTATTTCTGAAGGTTTGTAAATCATGAGTTCAACACCACCTTGCTGGGTGATTTGACCATCAATAGATAGATTTAATGATAAACTATCATCAATATTTTTAAGGCTGACAAATTCACTCATAACTGCTGAGTTATCAAATGCTTTAGCACGTTCCCACGGAAGCCCTTTACCTTTTAATTTACTTTGTAATGTTCGCTTTGTTAAATCGAGACCAAATCCAACAGCAGAAAATTTTCCTTGTGAATACATAAAACAAATTTCACCTTCATAATGTAATTGCTCATGATGAAAGCTATTAAGAGTACTAGTGATAGCACTATTTGGTTTTATGAATATCACCATATCATCAGCAATTTCATTGCCTAATTCGGCTATATGTTCAGCATAATTTCTGCCGACACAGATTACTTTGCTAGGTGTTATTAATTGGCCATCTAATAATATAGTGTTCAAAGCGTTAACCTATAAATAATATAATAATGAATCTATTACTAATACATTACTAAATTGATAACGTATTAGAATAAATTAATGTTTAAATTTTAAATTGCTTTACAAGTTGATCTAATATTTTTCCTTCATTCAATACACTATTTGAAACCGTTTCAGCTTGTGTACTGCTTTCTGTTAACGAGTTTACGATCTTTTGGATTTCATAAACGTTGCGATTAACTTCTTCTGTCACTGAGCTTTGTTCTGTCGTCGCAGTTGCAATTTGAGTACTCATATCATTAATAGATACAATTGCTGACTCTACCGAGGTTAAACTTTCTGATATTGCACGTGATGAATCCACAGAACGTACACTACGTTCCTGACTTAATGACATTGCATCAACAGATAGCTTAACTAAGCGATGTAACTCATTAAGCATTTCATTAATTTCTAATGTGCTTTTCTGTGTACGGCTGGCCAAGTTTCTAACTTCATCAGCTACTACTGCAAACCCTCTACCTTGCTCACCGGCACGTGCAGCTTCGATGGCAGCATTTAAAGCTAGTAAGTTTGTTTGTTCTGCAATCGAACCAATAACAGCTAACACATTATTAATTTTTTGTGATTGTTCACTTAAAGAATGCATGCTGTTAGCTGCACCATTAATCTCTTCTACTAATGCTGAAACTTCAGTTAGTGATGTATCTACACAATCTTGTGCATGTTTTACATCGACAGTTACAGCACGTGTTGCATCAGCAACCTTATTAGTACTATCAGCAACTTCATTTGCTGTTGATGCCATTTCAGTAATTGCAGTAACAACTTGTTCAGTCTCACCATTATGATGTTCTAACTGTGTTGCAATATCAGTACTTTGTTGACTCATATCACCGCCAGCTTTAGTAATACCAACTGTAGCAGAACTTATCTCACCAATAGTGTTTCTTAATTTATCAACAAACAGATTAAATGAATTACCAAGTTGTGCTATTTCGTCATTACCATTTATCTCAAGACGTTTTGTTAAATCGCCATCACCTTGTGCAATGTCATTTAAGTTGTCTGCCATTCGCTTAATTGGACTTACCATACGAGCTGCTACAAAGAAAATAATGAAGATTGTTAAAATAATTAATCCACCTGAGATCAATAAAGATAACCACATCTTATCTTTTAATGAATCCTCTGCTGTTATTGCATATTTTTGAATAACTTTTTCGATATCATCGATATAAGCTCCAGTGCCTAATAGCCAATTAGTACCTGGAATCATAACTGCATAACCTAATTTTTCACTTTGTGTGGACGTACCTGGTTTTTGGTAATAATAGGTATAAATAGCACCGCCTTGTTTCGCAGCGTCAATTAATCCAACAATAATTTTATTACCTTTTGGATCTTTTAAATCTATTAGATTTTTACCATGTAATTGTGGTTTTACGGCATGGAAGATATTCACGCCGTCAGTATCGTATATGAAAAAGTAACCAGCATTACCAAATTTAAGATTACGCAATGCCTTATCAATATCACCACCATTTGGTAACGTTTTTTGATAAGCAATAACACCTAGAGCTACTTCTGAAATTTCTTTGAGTTGCTGTTCACGTTCATCAATTAACGAAGTTCGAAACTCTGCAATATTGTCATCGAGAGCAGTCATTTCAAGCGTGTAATTAATTGAAGTTAAGAGTACTAGTATTGTCACTAATGGTAATAAAGTAAGTAGTAGTAATTTATTAAGCAATTTTAAATTGTTCATCTTTCATCCGTAAATTTTTAGTGAATTCAAAAAGTACTTCATAATGAAGTTTATATATATTGTATACTACGTATAACGAATGATAAAAAATAGTATTAGATTTATTTAAATAATTAAATTTGTATCTTTATTTTAAAGAGACTGGCCAACCAATTGACAGTAAATAGATTAAAAGTAATATTCTAGACTAAATTCTACATGGTCATCTTTACGGATATTGTAAGTAATATCTAGAATGTTCGATGAATTAAAAAAACGAGCATCTAAACGCCATTTCCAATTATCATCAATACGACTAGAAGCCTCTACGAAAGCACTTTGGCTATTTGAATAATCAAGATCTTGTATTATTCCTATTAGCACTTCTGTGCCGTCAACATCATTGAATACCCATCGTGCGCCAAACAATAAATCATTTTGTCCATTGCTTAGAGAGTCTTTACCACGTTCGTCAAATTGATATTCCATTAACCAACCAATGTCATATACTGAATCGAACACACCTACTAAGGTATATTCAAATCCAGTAATTAATGCAAAATAATTATCGGCTTCATTTGTATCTCTGTAGATTCCTTCAAACTTATAAATCCAAGAATCTAATACCGCTAATAAATCGACACCAATTTGTGATATCTGTTGATAGTATGGTTGTAAGACAATTTCTTCGTTAATGATTGTTGCTTCAAACGCTGCTTCTCTTGACGTTCCTTTAAAATATGAAACTCCCAGTTCCCAAACATCGATGCTATGGCTCCAACGTGCAGCAAAATCTATATGATTATCTTCATCTGAAGATTGATATATGGGATTATCAGTATCAATAGTTAGCAATGGACGTAATCGACCATTCTCACCAGGAAATGTTCGATCTCTAAAGCCTGGTAAAATGAATAGATCTACGTTGCCCCAGTCCCGAATCAGCGTTAGATTTAGCATTGGTTGCCCCAACTTATCTTCACCATCAATAGCTTCTACGCCATCGGTTTGGTTTATAACGTCAACCAAATGTGCTGATTCAGTTTGTCCCCAAAATACACTACCAATACCTGTGCGTAATTCCCAATCATCACCAACGTGTAACCACATTAACTCACGAATATCAGCATGAGTACGTTCATCATCTTCATTATCCCAACGATAAAAAGCTTTAAAGGTAATACTATCTAAATTATCATTCCAGCTGTAATAAATTTCAGGTTCAACAAATAATGACAATTGATTATCAGTTTGTTGCACATTAAGTGGATTTTGAAAAAAGTTCCGGTATTCTGCCGCCGCCTTTACAGAGAGTTGAGTCTCTGCAAAAACTGTTGTTGAAGATAGTACAACCATAGCTATGGATAAAGTACGCCATAATGTCATTATTTTGCTCGCTTGAGAGTAGCTTTATTAAAGTCTTTTTCTTTTAATCCTTTCTGGAACGCTAATTCATAGATTACATAATCTGTACTTTTTTGTGTTTGATGATTTAGCATCGTTTGTTTACTTGGACGCCAATATTTATCTAAATACAATTTATATTCGAAGGATGTTAACGTTTTTAATAAGCTGTTTTTACGATCATAAAATTCAACTTTTTGTGCGCGGTAATGTGATTGGTCAATCCAAACAAGTTGACGAGTGTAACCTGAATTTTTATCAACAGGATCTAACTCAACAACAAATGATAATTCACCATTTACAGTGTCGTCTTTAATATATTTGTATGTGTACTTCTCTATTTCAAAAGAACTTAAATCTTCAAACGCAAATTCACTACCCATAAATGGACCTGATTTATTACGTGACGCAATACGTTTTACGCGTTTTAATGCAGGTAAATACATCCATTGTTCATCTGACTTTACTGAATGAGAAAAGCTTAAAAATGCGGTACCTTTAACGTCTCTCGGTTGTTGAAATATAGTGAGTGCTTTGTCGCCGTCATCCGCTATTTCAAGTGCTTTTATTTTCATTTTACGGACAGTTTGCTGGCCTTTAGCATTACGTAAGATCATTTCGGCTTTTGCCGTTGAGTCTCCCCAACCAAAATCGCGCGCCTTACGCTCTTTCGCTATAGCTAAGCCCTTTTCTTCAGGGGTCTGTGCTAATGTATATCCCGACACTAGGCTCAGGGCGATAACTGTCGTTGTTATTAGGTTATGCAGCTTTTTCATCGTGTGTTCCTTGTGTGTTATTAGTTGTTTTTTTATCAAGTAATAATAAAAATGCTGGTAAAAATAAGAAATCGACAATCAATGCCGCCACAATGATAATAGCGGTGAGCAAGCCCATGTCTGAGTTTAGTCTAAATGAGGATAAAGCCAGCATAGAGAAACCTATAGCTAGCACTAATGTTGTAATCCATAATGCTTGTCCTACACTTGAGAATGAATAACGAATACTTTCCTCCGTTGATTTTCCCTCATCTTTTGCATATTTATATTTACTTAAGAAATGTACCGTATCATCAACAATAATTCCTAGCGTCATACTTAATACTATAGATAAAGCCATGTTTATTTCGCCAGAATATAACGCCCAAATACCAAAACCTATGCCTGCTGGTAATAAGTTTGGGATAAGGCTAATGACACCTAAACGCCAAGAACGTAATGCAAAGATTAATAAACCAGAAATAAGGACTAAGGCGAGTAATGTACCTAATAACATACTGTTCATATTCTTTTGCCCAATGTGAGCAAACATTAAATTAGGACTTGCGGCCGACATTTCAATATTTGTAGTATTAGTCGCTATCCAGTCTTGTGCTCGGCGTTCAAACGTTGTGAATTCAACGCTCCCTAGATTTTGTAAAATGGCTGTTATACGTGTCGATGATTTATCAATATTAATTTGATTATTAAGGTCTAAACCATAAGGCAGTGACATTTCATATAGTAATAAGTATTGAGCCGCTAGTTCTCTATCTTGAGGTAGGCGATGGTAAGACTCATCATCAGCATGCATATTCTTATTGAGACGTTTAAATGTATCACTGATTGTTAATACGTGATCAACTTCAGGTTGTGCACGTAACCATTCACTAAACTCAGTAACGCTGTTAAGCATTTGTGGTTTATTTAATCCAGAAGATTCTTTACTATCAAGTGCGAAATCTATTGTAGACATACCGCTGATTTTTTCTTGTTGAAAATTTGTTGATTGTCTAAAAGTTGTCGAGTCATCAAAATATTCAGTCGCCACATCATTCACTTCATTATTAAATGTTGCGGTTAGTGCTAATACCATCACTAGAATCGAAATAGGTAATAAACGTTTATGATTATCAATCACTTTATCGCCTAATTTTTCAATCCAATTGCTCTTCTCTGAACCAGTTTTAATAGGGCGCATCGGTAATATTTTTAATAATGCAGGAAGTAACGTGACTGATAAAACAAAGGCAATCATGACGCCTAACGCTGTTAAATTTCCTAAGTCTGCAAAGACAGGAACATCGGAAAAATTAAGTGTTAAAAAGCCAATAGCTGTTGTCGCTGACGTGATAAAAATAGGCATGAGGTTTAACTTTATACTATATGAAATAGCTTCTTCTTTACTTTGTCCTTGGCGCATGGCGTAAAGCATTGATGAGATTACATGTACACAATCTGCGACAGCTAATGTCATTACCATAGTAGGTACATTCACCGTCGCCGTGCTTAAGAACATGCCCATCCATCCGGAAATACCCATAGTAGAAGTAATAGATATAATAATCACAACTAATGTTGCGAAAGTACCAGCAAATGAACGTAACAATAACCATAATATTAAAATGATCATTAAAAACATTAAAGGAACAAGTGTGCTGGCATCTTTTTGCGCTTGATTCATGAATGAGTTATTCATAAATACAATACCAGTATGATAGAAGTCATGATCAGGATATTTTAGTTTATAACCGTCGGTTAAGTCAGTTACGAATTTTGCAATATTCTTTACTGCCTGAGCTGCTTCGCCTGCATTCTCAGGGGCATCACCATCGGGTAATCTTACCGTAATACTAATTACTGCAACGTCTCCTTTCTCAGAAACAATACGCTTTACTAAATTAGGTTCTGCAGTTGCAATAACCTTAGCTTTAGCAATAGATTCAGCCGTCATAACTTCAATATCTAAGATTAAATCTTCAACAATCAAATCATCTTCTTCTGCCCATGTATGCTGAAAATTAGATAATGAATCTATGCGAGTGGATAAGGGAGTTTGCCAAGCATCATCAGTTAATTCTTTAATAAGTTGCAGGGTTTGAGGAGTAAAAACGTTACCAGATTTTGGAGCAATAATAATATTAGCCGTTTCGTTTTTGTTAAAAATTTCCTGCATTGCTTGAAATATTTGTAATTGAGGATTGTCGTTATCAAAAAATATTTTGTAATCACCACGAAAATAAAGGTTTTTTCCACCAATAGCTGTAACTATCAGAAATATTATTCCAATGAATAAAGTTAACCAAGGTTTATTAATAACGCTATCTAGCCACAAACGTTTCATTCTTTTCATTCCCTAAATTGACGAATTTTTATTGAAGTAAATATAAATATTATTCTTGTAACGCTGACACTTCTTTCGAAAAAACCTCATTTCCTATACGTAACCATGATTGTTGATAATCACATTCACTTGATAGGGGTTTCCATCCAATACCATCTAATAATGCATTAATGTTAAATAGTAATGCATTATTGGTGTCTAATCGTGAAACCGCTTTAGCTTCAGCAGCGTTGATTAATAGAGCATTTGAACCAAATGACATAGACCACAATGCAAAACATAAGCTTTCTTCATGCTGTTTTCTATTTTCATTAATATCACCAGATGTTATAGCAGTAGATAATAATTTATCTACTAATGCGGTGGTTTCTTGTTCTAATATTATTTGATGTTCTAGTCGTGCTTTACTGGCACGTTCTAAAACAGCAGGAGTTTTTGCCATTAATACACATAAAAAAGAAGTAGGGTGTATTTGGCTATGTAATCGTTGAGAATAGAAAAGGCCTAAACATTTTTCTCGCAGCGTTCCTTGTATATTAAGAGAGCGTTGCATTAGTGATATTAAAAAGCGCATACCTTCAATTGATAATGCACAAAATAAATCTTCTTTGTTAGCAAAATGATTATAAACAGTACCCTTTGAGTAATTACAATCAGCAACTAACTTATCCATCGTAAATCCTGAAAAGCCTTCATGTATCATTATTTTTTCAGCGACATTTAGTAACTCTAATTCACGATTTGCAATTTTTTGTTCACGATTACTTAAAAGTTTATGAATAAAGCATGTCGATTTTTCGGTAGTACTTTGTTTAAACGTCATATCACGTAGCCTGAATTTATGAATCATCACTTAATATGACGAACCGTCAAAAATGACGAATCGTCATATTAAGTGATTTTTTAAAAAATACAAGAAAAGATTAATGAATAAAGTATGTGGATAATAGAGTTAAAATTAATGAAGAACTAGATGATAAATTGATTTTTTCCTGCTTCCTTAGCACGATATAAAGCTTTATCTGCTTGTTCTAATAAATCACCTCTAGTTGCTTTAGTATTAGATATAGATATACCAATGCTTAATGTGACATGGTTTGCTGCACAATTATTTTCATGTGGAATAGCCGCTTTTTTTAATTCATCAATAATAGACAGGGCGACTATTTTTGCACCTTCTATTTGTGTGTTTGGTAACAAACACACAAATTCTTCACCACCATAGCGTGCGACAAAGTCTTCAGGGCGTCGTAATATTGTTTTTAATATATTAGCGATTTTTTGTAAGCATTCGTCACCACTAACATGACCATAAAAGTCGTTATACTTTTTAAAATTATCAACATCCATCATTAATACACAAATTGGCCATTGTTGACGTTTTGCTACTAACAATAAATGCTCAAACTCTTTATCTAGGCCGCGTCTATTAGGGATGTCGGTTAGACTATCGGTTAAGCTTGTTCTAATTAATTCTTGTTGTTGCTGCTCAATTGTCTTATCAAATTGATGCAGCGAACGAGCAATATCTGTTATTTCATCATTACCATCGATTTTAAATGTATAAGGTTCACCAGCAAGACGACTACGGACTTTATTATTTAATAGTACAAGACGATTAATAAATCGATGTTGCATAAAAAAGATAATTAAAATGAGCAAAATAGCAACAAAAATAGAGAATATCCCAAGGATCTTTGTTTGTTTTTCAACGGCTAATGAAAATTCTTTTGTATCATAAATAATTTTTTTGTTATAACGAAAAGAATAAAATTCGGCTAATCGTGCATAGTCTATTACTAGATTACGAACTAATGCGGTGCGACCACGGGTACGTCCAAATATTTTTAATTGTTGAGTTCGTAATGCAATAACTCCACTATCACCAATAAGCAATCTACTTAAACTATAAATTAGTTTAGTCTCTTTTGTGCTTAATTCTGTCATCGATGATAATTCGTTAAGTAATTTTCTTACCGTATTTTTATTTTTATTGATTTTATTAAGTGTTTTAAAATCTAATGCTTGTTCGGTATTCATAACCGCTGACAATGCGATTTCGGACAAGTTATGTGCACTTAATGATTTAATTTCATCATATAGATTATATATTTCTTGCTGTTTTCCACTTAATTCTTTTTGAATATTTAATCTCTTTTTAATAAGAATATTAAGCCCATTAATTTCTTGTGTAATAATCTTAAGTTGAATTAATGAAGGGGTATCATCATTTAATTCTTTTACTAACGGAGGAATTTTTGATATTTTTTCTTGAAGAATTTTATAAGCAATCGTTCGTTGACCTTGAGTGTTAACGCTAGCTAGAGTACCTGTTGCATAGGTAAGTTCATTAACTTGTTGATACATTTTTGCATATGTCATTACCTTCGGCATTGATTTTATTGTGGTATGAGTTAATAACGATTGAAAATCTAAAATTCGTAAATAAGCAATAACAACAACACTTGCCGATAAGACAAAGATTAAACTAAATGTAATGAAAAATACTTTTCTTAAAGATAAGTATGATTTTTTCACTTGATGTGAAGACGTGCCGTTAATTAAAGACATAGATTAAATTCCTTTACTCAAGTCGATAATACGGCCTTCTAAGGCTCCATTAACTATTTTATCTTTAATAATTTTATCGGTTACAATATTAGAAATTAATCGAGTTGCTAACGTCTTATCAGAAATAATAGATGCTGATTTAAATGCTTCAAACCCATCTCCGCCATGTGCTAAGTAATCTGTTGTCGCTATACGATATATTTTATCTAAATTAATTTCATTGTCATTAATCGTAACAGACTTCACTCGTTGTCCTGGTAGCGATAAGCGGTTGTAAGTCATCTTAAAGCCAGATACTTGAGGGAATCGACCATTGTTGGTCTCTAATAAACTTAATGAATTTTCTAATGAATCGAGTAATTGTTGCCCGGTTAAATCTATTAAAACAACGTAATTTCGGTAAGGAAGTTCACTTGTAATAGTGCCTCTAGTTAATATTTGACCTTTGGAATAGGTACTATCACCTCTAATTAATCCGCTATTTATAAGTGCTAAATCAGCATCTGAAAATTCTTTAATACTATCAGCAATGTAATTACCAAAAATGTTCTCGTTGTTTCGAACATCGTTACGTTTTGTTGTTAAATTATTGCCTACCGAACCAATCTTAATATTTAATACATCATTTAAACGATCAATATAACCTTGAGTCTGTATTGTAATATTCCTATCTTTAGGAAATGTTGAAATATCAATAGTTTTCCACTCCATGGTTACAATAGGCTGTTTTTGGCTGGAATCATGCAACAAAGAAATTACCGCTACATCTTGTGGTCTTTTAATAAAAACATCTCGTTCATGATAGCTTTTATTTTTATTTATTTGATAAAACTCATCTTTATGAATACTTAAATCAATAATTCCAGTATCTAATAGATCATTTATTTCAGAATGATATCCAGTGTAATGCAGTATAATTGCATCTACGCCTTGTTCACGTAACTTTTTTGCAGATCGTGTGATTGATGTTTTTAGTGACGTTAAGCTAATTTCATTGATGGTATAAGCTTCAATAACATATTCATCAATAACTGATAAAAAGCCTAATTTTGTTTCGCCTTGATAGCTGATAGCGCTTTTTACAGTACTATCTAAAGGGGTACCTGTTTTGTATTCAATGATATTTGTGGCAACAATAGGAAAAATAGCATCAAAGGCTCTTAATGATAAATTAGCGGAAGAGAAACTAAACTCTCGCTTACTAACTCCCATAGCGTCAGGTTCTAAAGAGTTAAGCAAATCGATGATGTGTGAACCATGATCTAACGATGATAATATACTTGGCCCTAAACTACCGCCACCAAAATAAAAATAGCTATTATCTGATAAAGCACGTTGTTGCTTCAATAATGTTGCCAACTCAGGATAATAACCATGACCTCGTGTTATTTCAGGCATTTCAGCAGCAAAAACTATATTAATAGTCTGTTTTTTAGCAAAAACATTATTAGATAATATAATTAGTAAGTAAAAAATAAAATATTTCAATGAACCCACCTTAACACTTAAAATGGTTGTAATATATTTAATGTATTAAACGTAACAATAATGTACTTAACATTAAATTAACCTGTCTACTTATAAAAACAATACTTGAGTTTTATAGTATTGACAATGACTTAGTCAGATTAATCAAGTTACCTTAATTCACGTCGTAATATTTTTCCAACAGGAGACATTGGTAATTCATTGCGATACTCTACTTGTCGCGGTAGCTTATAACTAGTTAATTGCCCCTTACAAAAGGCTTTAATTTCCTCAATGCTAAGCTTATTATCTCCTTTAGCAACTATAAATATTTTAACTGTCTCACCACATTTTTCATCAGGTATTCCAATCGCAGCACAATCTTTTATATCAGGGTGTGTTGATAGTACATCCTCAATTTCATTAGGATATACATTAAATCCTGACACCAAAATCATATCTTTAATACGGTCAACAATTGAAATAAAGCCATCTTCATCGATAATAGCGACATCACCTGTTTTCAACCACTGACCATCGTCAGTAAATGTATCTTTTGTTGCTTGTTCTTGCTTCCAATAACCTTTCATTACCTGTGGACCACTAATACATAGTTCACCTCGCTCACCAATGGCAACTTCATTACCTTCATCATCAATACATTTTACTGCTGTACTCTGTAAAGCAATACCGACAGTTCCTATACGTTCAAGGCCATTTAATGGATTCATACAAACAGCAGGGGACGTTTCAGTTAATCCATAAGCTTCTGAAATACCTGTCTTTGTTAATTCTTTCCAGCGTATCGTTGTGTCTAAATGTAATGCAGTACCGCCGGAAAGAGTAAACACTAACTTGCTAAAATCTAGCGTTTTAAATTGAGGATGATTCATTAGTGAAACGAATAATGTATTTAACCCAATGAAGCCAGAAAGTTTCCACGGTTTAATTGCTTTAATAAATAAAGATGTGTCGCGAGGGTTAGCAATTAAAATACTATGCATTCCGAGGTGGAAAAAAGTCATGAGGTGCACTGTAAATGAATAAATATGATAAAGCGGTAAAGGGGCTACTACGTTGCAATCTGTTAGAGGTACTAATCGATTACCTGAATCATCGGTTTGATCGAGTAATGCCGAGGCTTGTAACATATTAGCAATTAAATTTTTATTAGTGAGTTCAGCGCCTTTTGAAACACCAGTGGTTCCACCGGTATACTGCAAAATAATGGTGTCATTAGGATTGCATAAATGATTGGGAGCAAATGATTTTCCTAAGTTATCTTTTAATATTTTCCTAAAAGACACTGCATTGGGTAAGTCATAACTAGGAACCATTTTCTTTACATGCTTAATAACGGTATTAACAGTAAAGCGTTTTAGCGTTGGTAGCATATCGCCCATAGATGTTATTAATATGGTACCAATATCTGTTTTTGTTTGAATGTTTTGTACAGACTTTGCAAATATATCCGTACACAATAATGCTTTAGCACCTGAATCATTAAATTGATGAATCATTTCACGTTCTGTATAAAGCGGGTTTGTGTTAACCACAACTAATCCTGCTCGCAGCGCACCATACATCGCAATGGGATATTGTAATGTATTAGGCATTTGAATTGCGATCGCATCTCCAGGTTTTAAAGACGTATATTCTTGCAGGTAATGAGCAAATGCTGCGCTGTATTGATCAACTTCACGAAATGTTAGAGTGTGGCCAAAACCTGTAAATGCTTTACGTTCTGGAAAGTTTTTCATGGCGTTTTCAATAACGTCAATGACAGAATTGAATTTTTCAAAATCAAGAGAATTAGCTACGCCTGGCGCACGTTTATCATCCCAAAAAGATACATCCATAAAGATTCTCCTAATTATTATTATTTTTATCAATGCTTAAAAAGAATTTATAACTCAATTGTTTATATCTATTGGAATTATTGAATTTAAGTCATAAGTGACAGATATTTGTGGTTAATTTATACGAAATATATATTACGTAGCATGTGTAATTACAATATCAGCTTTCATTCTAATTACCAAATAAGAGTAGGATAACTAACGCTATATTTTGTAAGCTGAATATTCGCTCTACTTATTTTATTTATATATAATTGCCGCCCATCTTAAATGAGGTTCTTATGGTTAATTTTAACGAATTAAGTGCAATGACGACTATGCGTCGAATTTTATTGTTACGAACAATAGCCATAATAATTCAAGTTTTAGCTGTGGTTGGCTTATTTAGTTTGATGAAGCAAAATATTGTGGTTGAACCTTTATTGAAAGTCATCTTCGTTGAGGTCATCTTTCATCTTGTAAGCTTATGGTTTTATCGTTCTCGTTCCTCTGGGGTGATAGAAGTTACATTCCAACTGGTTGCTGACATTATTTTTCTTACACTATTAATGTCCTTAAGTGGTGGAGCAACGAATGCTTTTGTTTCTTTATTACTACTACCAATTGTTATTGGTGCGGTAAGCTTACCAACCAAATTATTAACGTTAGTCTCTTTTTTTGCTGTAGCAGCTTATAGTGCTTTATTGTTAAGTTTGCCAGCTAGTGACCATCATATGGATATGAGTAATCACTTTATTGGTATGTGGGTTAATTTTCTACTATCTGTAATTGTTGTTACGTTAGTTGTTGGCACCATGTCTAAAATGATCACCACACGCGAACGCGCTATTGCTAAACAAAGAGAAGATCAATTAAAAAGTGAACAGCTTATTTCATTAGGCGTCGCATCTGCACAAGTAACTCATCAACTTGCAACCCCGTTAGCTAATCTACAATTATTATTTGAAGAAATAAATGAAGATTACCCGAACAATGAAGCTGTATTAGCGATGGAAACCCCATTAAATATATGTCGTAGCGAGTTAAATCACTTTCGTGAGTTGGCAACCTCTATACGTGAAAATCACACTGTAAATATATCCCCTAAAACCTTACTCGATAATTTAAAATTAGTAGTTAATTTACAACATCCTAATATACAAATATCTATTATTCGTGACGCTAATACTACGTCATTTGAATTAATTAAAAGCGATGCCATGCTTATTCCAGCGTTATGTAATTTAATTCAAAATGCGATAGATGCAAATGTTGAAACGCAATCTAATACTGTTGAATTAGCTTTAGATGTGGATAGTAAATTTCTTACGTTAAGTATTAGAGATTTTGGTCATGGTATTGAACACTCAAAGGTTAATTTGGGTGATAAATTAGTCTTAAGTAAAGATGGTTTAGGGATGGCATTAATGTTATCAAGCAGTTCTATAGAGCGTTTGGGCGGCATACTAACATTACATAATCACTTTAAGCAGGGTGCAGTCGCTACTATAAAATTCCCTCTTGTTTTACCAAATCAAGGCGTTTAATCATGAAATTATTGATTATTGAAGATGACGAACCTTTTGCACAAACATTAGCTAGACGCTTAACAAAACATAAATTCGATTGTGCTATTTGTAATAAAGCAAGTGATGCATTAGTCAGTTGTCAATCTCATCAACCAGAGTTTATATTATTAGATATGAATTTAGCTGGCGACAGCGGATTAGCTTTATTACAACCAATAAAAACGTATTTACCTCAAGTTAAAATTGTTTTGTTAACGGGATATTCTAGTATCGCAACCGCAGTTGAGGCAATGAGATTAGGTGCTGATGATTACTTAGCAAAACCTGTTACTACCCAGATGTTACTCAAAGCGCTGATTGGCGAATATCAAGAACTACCATTAGAAGTTGATCATGCAATGTCTACAGATCGTGTCGAATGGGAGTATATTCAGCAGGTTCTGGCGAGTAATAATGGCAATGTATCTGCAACAGCAAGACAACTCAATATGCATCGAAGAACATTACAGCGCAAATTACAGAAGAAACCCGTTATTAAATGATAAGAGATCTCGGTAAAACGTATAAATAAATATTGAATGGAGGGAGAATAGATTAGAACAATTAAACGCAGGCTCTTTAATAATTTATTATCAAAGAGCCTGCGTGATTTATACCTATTAGTGTGTATTATCTAACTGGTAAAAAGTTGCTTGTACATAATCATTCTGATCACTGCTCTTATTTTGATTATATACACCAGCTTTGAAATACATATATTGATCACTTTTATTGTAACCACTATCACTCATATCTACAGATTGAACTACGTCAGGTTTGCCTTGGCGCATAATTGTTACTGTTAAATCGTTTCCAACTACTTTAATGCGGTAACTAAACACTTCGTCTAGTTCAATACCATCGATAGGATCTTTTGCATTACTCGCACGTGAACCAATTAGGTTGTACCACTGTTCATCACCTTTACCTTTTACTGGTTCATGAGCCATATAAATAGAACCACGAGTGTGATTAGGTAATTTACGATAATAAAGTCTTAACGGTTCATCTTTCGTTGCATGAATTTGACCAACGATAACACGACCTACTTGCGACGATTTCCCCGTTGTTGTTACATGATTAACTGCTAATGTTGCATCTAATATGCCATCAACAGCACCTGATTTTTTACGAACACGTCTTTTAGCTGTGCTAAATACCCAGTTATTTTTAGTAATTCCTTTCGTTTTAATGCTTGAGTCACCTTTTCTAAGCATTTCTCTCAATTCATTACGTGCATAAGTCGTGTTTTTAGATGTTTTAGGACCGTGGCTTGGACAATAAAAAACCATGCCGCCGTCATCACCAGTATAAAAAATAGGTTTGATAGAAAAACCTTTAGCAAGGTACTGCTCTGGAATATTGTCAGCGATACCGTCTTTGTTAGTATCAACAGGTATGCTAATACTCCAATCTGTTAAGTCAAAATTTTGTGATGGCGTTAATGTTCTGTCTAACTTAATAACTTCATTACGCGTATTTCTAATTTCATTACTTTGCGCAGATGTTTGAGCAGCAATTGTTAAAAAGATACTTAAGCTAAGTAATATTTTATTTTTTAGTAACATTTTTAGTCTCTTATGTGTTGATTGCAGTACGTATTTAAAATTTATAAAACATACTTATTGGCTTGCTACAGATGTAAGATTAATAATCTTACTTACAAAGTAAGTGTGAATACATTGTAATCTTTGTGTTAAATTGGCGGCATTTTGTCAATGTATTACCAAGCTGTCAAGCCAAATATAGGCCGAAAGCATTGCTATTAATACTTTTACGCTAATTGGTATTACCAATTAGCGTTTTGCATTGGGCATATAACAATGTGTTAACCAAAGTACCTAAGGACTATTAAAATACGGTAAGATTGTCACAAAAATATCACAAAAATAATTTATATATATTTATTAACAATACTACGCTCTGCTAGTAGCTCTCCTGTTTCTTGTTGAGCATGAACAAATGTTTTTATATCTATCCCATCTAATGCTTTCTTTTCAGCAAGTGTACTGACTTTGACAATTAAATTAGCTTGGGGATAATAATCGAGTATTGATTCGCATATTATTTGTTTGTTTTTTAAGGCGTTAACTGTGATTATAATACTGCTTGTTTCTTCTGCTTTTAATGATTCTAATACGGGTAATTTATCTAAATGTCCAAAATATGCTGTAAAACCTCGCTCTCTCGCTAATAGAACATGTTTTAAATTATCTGAAATAATTACAAAATCAACGTCACGTTTCGTCAACTCGGCTGCCACAATACGACCTAAAACAGCGAATCCACAAACAATAGTATGATTTGTTTTTGCTACTGTTGTAATTTTATCAGCTTCGAAAAATTCTACGACAAATAATGAGGCTAGTTTATAAATGTTATTGACCATAAATGGCGTTAATATCATTGATAAAACAGTAACTAAAATTAAAAAGCTGCCTAATTCTTCAGTGATAATCTGTTGGTTAAGTGCAATAGCAAAAATAGCAAAAGAAAATTCTCCCACTTGGCATAAAGCAACGGCTGTTTTTATTGAGTCACTTTTATTTACTTGTCTACTGATTAACGTATATAACACAATAGATTTTACTAACATCACAAGAAGCAATACACCTAGTATCCAATGCAGGTTACTAGCAAAATAAAAGATATCTATTTTGGTACCAATCGAAAAGAAAAATGCGCCTAAAAGTAAGTCTTTATATGAGGCTATATCTGACTCCACCTTTATGTGGAATTTGGTTTCGGCGATAATCATACCTGCGATAAAAGCACCTAAAGAATAGGTAAACCCCATCTCATGAGCGAATAACGACGTTGCTAGTACAATAGCAAATACAGAACATAAGAATAACTCTTCCATTCTCGCATTGGCTGAAAAGTGTAATAACCAAGCAATTAATTTCTTACCTAAGGTAAACATGAAAATGATAATAGCACCGGCATACAGCACTGTTTTTAATAAAATATCGGTTAGTGATAAATCATTATTAGCAAGAAAACTCATGAGCAATAAAATAGGAATAACAGCTAAATCTTGAAACACTAGAATAGCAACAGAGCGTTCGCCATAGGGAGTGACAATATCTTTTGACTTTTTTAAATAAGGCAACACAATAGCCGTTGAAGATAAACTAAATGCCAGTGATACAACCAATGATGGTATGACTTCAATATTGAAAATATAAAACGCCATAATAAAAATAATAATAGAGCTAAAAGCAACTTGAATAAAACCATTAGCAAAAATCAACTTTTTCATTTTATCGAGTCTAGAAAAAGACATTTCTAATCCGATTGTAAACATGAGAAAAACAATACCAAACTCTCCAATGAGATCAAGCGAATGAAGATTCTCACTGCCATTAAATTCAAAGAGTGTGCTGATAATAGTACCAGTGATGATATAGCCAATAATATGTGAAACGGAGAACTTTTCTAATAAGATATTAATGACGCTCGCAATAACTAACGACAAGGTGATAATAACCAGTAAGGAATCCATTGTTGCTCCTAGATAATAAAGACGAAGTTACACAGTATTAAGTATTTATATAAAACAAAAATACTTAATAATGCATATACTAGACCAGCATAAAGTTTAATATATCTTAAATATATCACATTAATTCAAGGGTTTAATTTTTATAATATAAAAATAACGCTAGTTTTTTGTATGTATTAGTGCGCCAGCACTACTACGGTGCATAGCGTGTTATTTTTAAGAAAAATTCATTGAGGATATATAATTAATGTTCAACCATGTATGTGATCTGCTTATTAACATTGAAGTTATCGATACCAATAGCATTTAGCTGTTTTTTAATTACTTGCTTAATCACATCGTCTAACTCGGTATCTTCTATTGAAGACAGAGCATTCCCATCTGTTAAACAACAACGAATAATTAATGACTGCGGGAAGCTGTCGTAATCTACATCGTGTGTTAACCAGCTAAATGAACTCGTTACATCCTTTATGTGTTCGCAGGCAATAGTGAGTGTTTTATGTAAATTATTTTCTATTTTTTTATGAGTTTTTTTCATGTGAGATCTATTTAGGTTGAACTTAACTTGTTAACGTAAGCTCTAATTTTATCATGAGTATCAATATAACATGCAATCACCAGAACAAATTGTCTTACTGCTTAATGTTATTGTCATATTTTTAGCTTACTTCGTTATATATCCGCGTATGGCAGGAAATGACTTTAATAAAATAGCAATGAACGATGTTATAACTTCTTGTGTAGTTTTAATGACATCGGGATCGTTATATTTTAATAGCGTCATTGAGTTTAATTTATTAATTATGCAAGTGAATTGGTTTTGGTTTACCTTCATTACGTTTGCGTTAATTGAAATCCCTGTATTATTTTGGTACATCAAAAAATATAAAGTTAACCTTCCATTTTAAAGGAGTCATCATGGAATTAGTGTATAGCAATGATCAATTATTAATGGTTAACCATGTAAAAAATTTATTAGAAACAGCCAATATTGAAAGCCAGATTAAAAATGAATTTATGGGGGGAGGAGCAGGTGATTTAGCACCGCTAGATACATGGCCTGAATTGTGGATTGAAGAAAAAGACCTCGAACATGCCAAACAAGTGATTGCACAAATGAATGATAATTCTGAAATCGTGTGGTACTGCGCGAAATGTGATGAAGAAAATCCATCAACATTCGATGTGTGTTGGCAATGTGAAACGGCTAAATAATATAAGTTCTATATGTTTACTAATGATGAATATCAACGCTTTAAAGGAATATTATGCGATGTAAATTAATACAACCATTCACATTTACTATTTTACTCACAATAGTGAGTCACTCAAGTATAGCAACATCAATTGATGATCTAGTCACAGCGGCAATGGAGCGAACGCAACAACAAGTCCGTTACGATGGCGCTTATGTCAGATTAGATTATCCAATGGGAGATGTTGCAGCTGATACTGGCGTATGTACCGACGTAGTTATTCGAACGTATCGTCAGCTCGGAATCGATTTTCAACAATTAGTACATGAGGATATGCGTGATAATTTTGAAAGTTATCCTTCTAAGCGTATTTGGGGTTTAAAGCGTCCAGATAAAAATATTGATCATAGACGTGTACCAAATTTACAAAAATTCTTTACTCGCAATGGGCAATCATTACCAGTTACTAATCAAGGAGCTGATTATAAAGCAGGAGACTTAGTAACTTGGATGATAAATGGTAATTTACCTCATATAGGAATTGTTGTGAAGCAACGTTCAAATGATGATAAAAGACCGCTTGTTGTTCATAACATTGGCCGTGGGCCGCAACTACAAGATATGTTGTTTGATTATCCAATTACTGGGCATTATCGCTATTTAACTGATTTGTAGTTCAGCAAGGTATTAACTCAGTTTTTTATATGAATTTTAATTAATCTAAATGCGCTTTCATAGCTTCGATATTAATAATACCCGAACGATTTAAGGTAATTTTAAAACGTTGAGAGTGCTGTTCTTTTTCATCGGTTTGTATTAATACTACATTTATTTGATAACGGCGTTCGACACTTTGTTGGCTAATTTTTTGACCATCGAGTGAATACAATCGTCCTTCCCCTTTTTTTAGGTAACGAACAAACGGAGTTAAGTTAAAAGATAACTGTTGTTGAATCTCTTCATAGCCTGGTAAAAACTTTTTAGCCAATACCTTGGTATCACATCGAAAGTGCAATAATTGCGCTTCTAATTTATTTTGTTGACGACGTTTATTTAATAATTTCCGTGCATTTTCAGGGAGTTCTTTATTTTTAATAAACTCTAACCAAATAGTTTGTTTAGCTACTTTAGTTTTGGTTGCACTATTTGAAAATATTTGTTGCCATTTAGGAAGACCATGCTGAATTTTACGCCATATTATTTGCGTAATATCGTCTTTAAATGTTTCGCGTAAACCATAAATTACTCCTAATAAAGCTACAAGCAATAACGTTATTTCAGTAAATGTAGATCTTGCATTAAGTACTAATGTCATCACAAATGCCATGATAATAGTCGTTACACCGCCTCGAACAAAACGCTTTAAGTTTTTATTTAAATGGCGAATATCTTTTTTAAAAACGACACCATACTCCATAAGGCGTTGCAACAATCTCATTTTATTTGTAATTCGATTCGGATCATCTAACGTTATTTGAGAGTTGTATTGGCTTTCTTCTCTATATGCTTTTTCATCGTGACATAACGCTAATAATTGCTCTCTTATTCCGGAGTCTTCGGTTGTTTTAGGGCCTTTTGCTAATAATTTTAAAAAGGATTGCTCAACATGCCAACTTAAGTAGTTATCTGCATTTTGATGGTAAGACTTAAACTTATTATCACTAGGGGTATTACGGCGTAATTTTTTTAATAAACTAACACTTTGCTCAGCGAGTTCTAATGCCATAGCATAAAATTCACCGCTGTCTTTATGTTGCAATGTTTGGTTAATGTCAGTGTCTAATGCTGTTTTGATTTGATAGGAAAATAAATTTAAATTTACACGGTAATCGTCTTGTTCGCCTTTTTTTGCACTAATAAAACGGCTTCGAACTAACGGTAAATGTAATTGATCTGAATAATAAGCTGAACGTGTGCCAATACTACTATGGAAATAACTAGATTCATCAAGCGTTTGCGGACTAATTCCCATCTCATTAGGTAATGAGAAGTATAAGTCGATACGTTGTTGTGATTGCGGCAACAATTGATGACGTAATGTAAAGGAAAGGGCTTCATCTTGGCTTAGTTTAGTTATTTTCACTAGTTTGTGTTATCCCTTCATTTATTTATGTTGTAGTCATCTTAAAACGACAATACTTTTGCTGCAATGATTTATGTACGATAAAGATAAATCCATGATTAATATCTCATATAATTCATATTCAAGAATAATTAAGGTATAGCCAAAAGGAGAATTTAGAATAAGCATAGCCTAATGTGAGTTCTGTGTATTTGTCTGCAAAGTAGTTATAAATAATGAGATCTTAATCATGACAAACTCGCTATAAAATGAAGCTCGGTGACTATCACTCTCTTGAACTGATAAAAAATCACTATATGATAGGCACCTAATGGACTTTTTATCAGTGTTTTGGGGTTTCAATGGCAAGTTTACGCCGTATTATTTTAATCAATACTCACCTAGATGGCATCGTAGAATTATTACTCGATGCTCATACTAATATTTGTGGTACTAACGCCTCAGGAAAAACAACCTTGCAACGGTTAGTTCCTGTTTTTTATGGTGAATTACCAAGCCGAGTGGTTCCTAAAACGCGTAGTAAATTTGGTGACTTTTATTTACCAAAAGCAAACAGTTATCTTGTTTATGAATATCAACGCGAAGAAGGTGAACTGTGCCAAGCGGTATTAACGCATAATGCTAAAGACGGCGTGAGTTATCGATTTGTAGATGCGCCTTACGACAAAGATCAATTGTTATACCTAACACCTAGCGGCAAAGTTAATGCTTTTGAGCCAGCACAATGGTTAGCTCAACTAACAAAACTAGACATTAAGTCATCTCGTAAGATTAGTTCGACTAGTGAATTTCGCGCCATTATTCAAAATGATGTATCTTCATTACGTGGTAATACAACCGATGGTATCAAATTACGCCAATTAGCTGCACGTTATTCGCTGGTGGCTCCTCGTCATAAAATTCGTCATATTGAAAAATTAGTCAGCGCTGTTCATGCTAAAGAAGGCAAAATGGATACGCTAAAAACTATGCTAGCGGCTATTTTTGAAGAAGACGGATTAGTTCAGCCAACTACGCGTGTTAAAAATACTAAAGCTCGAGAATGGATTAAACAAATTCGTCAATCGATGCGTTTAAGTTCACTAGAAGAGCAACATAGTAATGTTGAACAAATAGCGACGAGTTTGAACGTTATAGAAGCACAATTGTTACAATTAACCCCATTATTAACGCAAGATTTAGAAAACAGCATTACCAAGCGTGCTGACCTTCAAGCCAGTGATAAAACATTACGTGAACAAGTCACCAATTTGAAAAATGGTTTTAATGAGCAAGAAGCTAATATCAATAGTCAGTTGAGTAAAGCTAATGCAGAGCTTAGCACGACAGAGAAGCAACTCGATGCGTTGCAGACCACGTATGACAATTATCAAAATGACGATTTTGAGCAACTTGCATTAGACAACGATGCATTGCCATTATGGATTGAAGAACTTAATGAGCAACAAAGTCATTATCGTATTTTGTTAGAACAATATGGCGATTTAGAACAGCAATTAAATCAACAAAAACTGACCTTAAATGATTCACTTGAACGCTTAAGTACTAAAAATCGTAAGCAATCATTAGACATTGAAAACGAGCGTGAACAAACACGTCAAAATCAAAGTGATAAAAAAGATGAATTGTCAGAACAATATCAACGTCGTAAAGATCAGTTAACGCAAGACTTTGATCTACAAATTGCTGATTTCAAACATCAACAAATTCAGCGCCAAGCTCAAATCGATAACATGGGACCAACCCAACAAGAACAAGAAGATTTAAGCTTAAGTGATAAACGTTTAGAACTTGCGCAAGATAATTGGCGACAAACTAGCGATGTTGTTTCGGTTAAAGAACGTGAGCATCAACAAGCCAGACATGCGCAGCAACTAACGCAAACGGGACTTGAACAAGCACGAACTAATCATCATCAGTTACAAAATAAACTTCGATTGTTAGAACAACAAATTACGCCAGAGCAAGGATCGCTTCGTCATTATTTACGCGCTAATGTCGACGGTTGGGAAAACAGTATTGGTAAAGTAATTAACCAAGAGTTGTTAGAGCGCCTTGATTTACAACCACAACATATTCTAAAAGATAGCACATTAGCTGCTAGCGAAAATAGCCAAGACAGTATTTATGGTATTGCAGTTAAGCTCAGTGAGATTGATGCGCCAAGTTATGCACAAGACGAAGCAGCATTACGTATTAATCAAGAAGAACTACAGAAAAAAGTAACGCAAGCATCAACAGTGCAAAGCGAAGCTGAATCAGCATTAACGCAAGCACATGAGCTTGTTAAAAAACTATCAGATGAAGTGGCAAACCTTAAACAGCAACTGAGCGAATTAGCTAACGAAGTTAACTTTGCTAAAGAGTCTAAACAACGATTAGTTCATGCCAATAAAGAAAGCCTTGCTACGCGCCGTAAAGCCGCAAGCACAGGGCTTAATGAAGCGAACGTACAAATTAATCAACTGACAGAGCAAAAACGTGAATCTCTATCAGTATTAAAAGATGACAATCAAAGCCAACTATTAGAGTTTAAAGCCGATTGGCAGCAAGAAATCGATGTTTTTAGCGCCAAAATCAACGAACTTGAAGCGCAAGTTGATCACAAACGTCAAAGTAATAAAGAACAAATAAAGCAATTAGAAAATGCGTTCAAGTTAGAGCTCGCCAATAAAGATATTGATCCTAAAACACTAGAAACGTTGAAGTCGCGTATTAAGCAGCTCGAAAGTGATATTAGCCGAGTGCGTTCTCGCCAAGAAGATTTACGTGAATATCGTAATTTCATGAATGTCTTATGGCAAAAATCACGTCCACAATATCTTGAACAAGAAGCGACGTTTAAAGCGCAAATTCAAAGTTTAACGACTCAGCTTAATCAACAAAAAACTGCGTTTAAACAGCAGTTACGTGAGTTAGAAGCGTCACGTAGTCAGTTACAAATTCAACTAGCTAGTTTGACTAAGTTAATCGAACAACTAACGCCACTGACTAACAAATTAACGCAATTGAACATTCCTGTTAAATTGAGTGAAACGTTAGTGCCTATTGAAGGCGATCAAAGTGAGCGTATTACTCGCGTTACTCAAGGGTTAGAGCAACGCAGTAAAACGGAAACAAGTTTAAAAGATAAATTAAATCAGTTTGAATCACACTTAATTATTGATGCTCAAAAGCAGTTCTTAGATTTAATGACCAGCGAATTATCTCGTTTTGGTAATGACTCTGACATACGTGAACGTTTACCTGTATTTAGAGATTTATTACAGATATTGTCTGATCAACAACGCCAAATTTTAGAACAGGGTGAAACCATTGGTGGTGACCTTCATAAGTTTTTCACTGTATTTAGCGACATTAACCGCCGAATTTCAGGGCAATCGAAACGTTTAACAGCTGCCGTGAGTGATGACTTAGTGCTTGATGGTATTAATCGTTCTGAAGTTAAAATTATTTCAACCGTTGATGAACTCAATTTTTGGCAACCGCTTAAACGTTTCTCTAATTTGTATGAACAATGGCGAGATACCGGTAAAGAGCTGCCAAGTGATGACTACATTAATGCGCTCAGTGATGTGGTTGATTTATTACGTGCCGATTCAAGCTATTCCATCGAATCATTATTACGCTTAGAACTTCATCTAAATGAAGGCGGTAATGATCTTGTGATCAAAAACGATCGTCAGTTACTTGAATCTTCTAGTCACGGTATGGCTTATCTCATTTTATGTAAATTCTTACTCGCCTTTACGCGTTTATTACGCGGCGATGCTGACATTACAGTGAACTGGCCAATCGATGAAATTGGCACCTTGGCTTATCACAATGTTGAAAAACTATTTAATGCTTGTGACAGCAACAACATTTGTATTGTAGGCGCTTTCCCTAATCCAGAATCAGATGTATTAACCTTGTTCAAACATCGTTATTTAATTGATAAGCAATACAAACGATTACAACGTATTGAGCCGAAAGTGAATCGTATTGAAGCTAAGCTTGCACAACAATTACAACGTCAAACTGACAAACAAGGAGCAATCTAATGATTGAACATGGCCCATTATTAGAAACCTTGTTAGCTGGTGCTAGTATTTGTAACGTAACCGACGAAGAAGCATTTCGTCGATTGTCTGACGAGGTTGTACGTGAAGAGTTAAATCACTTTTTACGTCCGCTTAATCGACGTGTTGCCGTGAGCAATGATAACAGTGTTTACTTTCTCGCTTATCAAGATCTTAACGCCTCTGCCCGTGAGCATTTAAGTAAAGAGTTTAAGCAAACGATTCAATCTTTACTACCGCTGTTAGAGTGGATGCAATTAGTGCAAGAATCATTAGGCCGAGATGGTGCGTTAAGTGCTGGCGATACTATTAAGTTTCAAGAATTTGCACTGCGCACTGAAGACAATCAATCACTGAGACAACGTTTTAATCAACTCGCCAGCGATCGCTATTTTAAATCAAACAGTGACAACTTAGACCAACAACTCAAGCAAGTATTCAAACGATTAAAAGAAACTGGTTATTTACATCAACCCCATAAAGATCGTCAGTTTTACATTGTGACTGGGAAAATTGAACAGCTGGTGGAAATGGTTCGTTTTATTAAAGATGAAGAATCGCTACCGCTTGACGATATGTCGACAGATTCAGCTCAACAAGAGTCGATGTTCTAATGGCGCGTAATAACTCCAGTTTTAATAAAGATAATACGCCGCAATCTCGCCTTCATACATTAGGTGTGGCGCGATTAAACTTAATTGGCAAGCATAGCGAGCAATTAATGCATGCTTACGTTAAAGGTTATTTTGACGAAACAAGTATTAACGATTCAGCGCTAGATAAATTAGTGAAAGCACGTGT
>CALJMY010000046.1 GCA_937981905.1 uncultured Enterobacterales bacterium | reverse complement strand
TTTATAGTTAGCTCTTTTCATGGATAACACAAGAAATTTATAACTTATCTTAGAAAGCAGCATTTTTAATTTAAATAAAACACAAACTAGCATAATGATTTATCAAAAATCACTTCCCTGTGTAATCGTAATAGTAGCGAAAGGAACTAGTTTATCTTCTACTTGTATATGAAAAAGCCCAGCATAACAAAGGTTATGATGGGCTTTTTAATAGAAGTAAACGTCTGTAATGTTATATTATGCTTTTAATGCACGTTCACCACGTGAAATACCAATAACACCAGAACGTACAACTTCAACAATCTCACATGTGTGTTCTAATTGTTCAACAAACGCATCCAATTTGTTACCGTCACCAAAAATACGAACAGTATAAATTTTTGGTGTTGCATCAATGATTTTACCATTGAAAATATCAACTAAACGACACACTTCATCACGTTTAACGCCAGTACATGCTACTTTAACTAATGACATCTCTTGTTCGATGTAATCACTAGCGGTTAACTCAAGTACTTTTAACACATCAATCAGCTTATTTAATTGCTTCATGATTTGTTCAATAACACGTGGCTCACCACTTGTTACTATCGTCATACGAGATAAAGAAGGATCTTGAGTAGCTGCAACCGTTAATGATTCAATATTGTACCCACGTTGAGAAAAAAGCCCAACGATTCTAGACGATGCACCGGCTTCGTTTTCAATCAATAATGAAATTACTGTTTTAGACATTAAGTGCGCTCCGTCTTATTTAAATACATTTCGTTCATGCCACCAAATTTTACCAGCATTGGATAAACATGTTCTAATTCATCAACCATGATGTCCATAACAACTAATTTATCTTTTAACGCAAAACAACGTTCTAAACCAGCTTCTAATTCATCAGGCTTTTCTACTTTGATTCCAACATGGCCATAAGCTTCTGCTAATTTAACAAAGTTAGGAACAGCATCCCAATATGAATGAGAGTGACGACCTTTATAAACCATATCTTGCCATTGTTTTACCATGCCCAACGAGTGATTATTCAAAATAATGATTTTCACTGGTAAGCCATATTGCAAACACGTCGATAATTCTTGAATATTCATTTGGATGCTGCCATCACCAGTAATACAAATTACAGTGCTGTCAGGAAATTCCATTTGAACGCCCATTGCTGCAGGTAAGCCGAAGCCCATTGTTCCTAAACCACCAGAGTTTATCCAACGTCCTGGTTTGTCAAACGGGTAATATAACGCGGCAAACATTTGATGTTGACCAACGTCAGAACAAACATAAGCATCACCGTTTGTCGCTTTATACATTGCTTGAACAACTTGTTGCGGCTTTAACGTTTCATTGTTTGTTTTATAATCCAAACATTTTTTACTACGCCATTGTGTTATTTGTTCCCACCACGCTTTCATCGCTGCTTTATCATTTTGAAGGTTATCGACTTCAATCATTTCAAGCATGCTTGCTAAAACATTATGTGCATAACCAACAATAGGGATATCAGCATTAACTGTTTTAGAAATAGATGTCGGGTCAATATCAATATGGATGATAGTTGAGTTTGGACAATATTTTTCTAAATTATTAGTTGTTCTATCATCAAAACGAACACCAATAGCAAAAATAACATCACTAAAATGCATACAATTATTAGCTTCAACAGTACCATGCATGCCCAACATACCAACAAATTGTTCGTCAGTACCAGGAAATGCACCTAACCCCATTAAGGTATTAGTTACTGGACAACCAATTTCTGTAGCAAATTTTTTCAATAACGCAGGCGTATCATTCCATAAAGAACCACCACCGGCATAAATTATCGGGCGTTTTGCTGCAAGAAAAGTTTTTAATGCTTTTGTGATTTGCTTCTTATGACCCTGTGCTGTTGGGTTATATGAGCGTATTGATACCGACTTAGGATATTCATAAGGAAACTTAACCAGAGGATTCATTACATCTTTTGGAATATCAATTACAACAGGGCCAGGACGACCAGTCGATGCTAAATAATATGCTTTTTTAAAGATAGCTGGTAAATCTTCGGCTTTTTTACACAAGAAGCTATGCTTAACAACTGGGCGAGAAACACCAATCATATCTGTTTCTTGGAATGCATCTTCGCCAATTAAATTCGTAGGTACTTGACCTGAGATCAATACCATAGGTATTGAATCCATATAAGCTGTCGCAATACCGGTAATACAATTGGTAGCACCAGGACCTGAAGTCACTAAAACCGTACCTACTTCACCAGTGGCTCTTGCATAACCATCAGCCATATGAACAGCAGCTTGTTCATGTCTTACTAAAACATGCTCAATAGTTGATTGCTGAAATAATGCATCATAAATATCTAAAACAGAACCACCAGGATAACCATATATACGGTCTACCCCTTGATCTTGTAGAGAGCGGATCACCATTTCGGCGCCGGATAACATCTCCATAACGAACTCCAAAAAACAATAAATTAAAATTAAGGCCGTTTAATTTACATAATTAAACGCATGGCCATATTTTTACAGTAATTTAACAAAAAGTCACCTTTATAAGCTATTCATTACGACTAATGAATAAAATAGTCGTAATGACTATTACAATGTCGAAATAAAATACATTAAATACCGTGGTGACTAATTTTAGAAAACAATTAAATACGATTAATACATTTTAATATAAACAATTAATTATAAACAATTAAAATGACTATAAGTGGGTTAAAAATTCATATTAAATTGTCTTACATATACATTTACGTTCTGAAGGCTAACTAAGTTCAAGTATTTTGAATTAATTAGTCTTTATTTAGAAAATAGTTACTATAAAAGTGGTAAAATTAGACTTTATGATTGATGACCGAGATAGAACAATGAAAACCAACATTCTACGAATTTCACAGCAAATAATTGCTGTTGAAGGAAAAACTATCTTGTGGATAGTTAAAGCGCAATTATCAACTATTGCCCAATCGTTAATGTTGATTAATGTCTTCTTAGAAAAATTATATTTATTACTAAGTTTAGTGATAAAGCTATTCCCTACACAATCAATAAAAAATTCGAAACTACATTTTTTTTGTAAAAAGCTAACGGGATTATCTAACAAATTCGATAATTTACTGACTATTGGTGAACGTTCATGATACTTGCGAAGCTAACGTTTGAATGTTTTGAAGACACCACTATTACTGCTGTTGAACGTGCTATTTCATCATTAATCACGGAATTAAAATATAACGGGCAAATTATTGGTAACGAATTTCCGTGTTTATTAAAAGATGGCCATTTTGTAACACAAGCCTTGTGCCCAACAGAAGACGCCTTAAGTTATGTTAATAACAACAAAGCCGTTAATAACGCTATTAGTGCCTTAAATGACAATGGAATTTTACAGCCTAAGATTGATATTTTAGGTCAAGAAATTCATTCTGATATGTCAGACCCTGATCATACTCCAGCTTGGCAAGTACTCTATACTAGTTTTGTTCAAACTTGCTCTCCACTGCGTTGTGGTGAACATTTCGCCCCTATTCCATTATACAGTCAGCCAGCATTAGCCAATGGTTGCTATAAACAATTAATTAATTGGCAACAAGATTGGCAAGCATGCGATCAATTACAAATGAACGGTCGAAGTGCAGAGTTTGAAGCGTTACATGAAATTGGCGATGTAAATAGTTCACTGGCTAAAAGAGGACAAGCAATAGCCGCAAAAATAGAAGAAAATGCGGATATTCCTACTTATTATTATTTATATCGTGTTGGCGGCATCAATTTAAAAAGTGAACAACAGAGACGTTGTCCACAGTGTGATGGCGATTGGGCATTAAAAGAATCTATCCATCAAGTATTTGACTTTAAATGTGATGATTGCCGATTAGTCTCTAATCTTTCTTGGGATTATAACTAAGCCGTTTATCATTTATTTACCAAACAAGCTACGCATTAACTCTTTAAGGCGCGGCATTAAACCTGCTTTTATTTCTAAAGGCGCTTGATATTCTAATTCGCTGTCTGGCTTAGCAAGTGCAGTTAATTGCTCAATAAACAACAATAAGGAAGGTGCAAGCTCAACACGATCATCATGTCCTGGAATTTCAGTAATCACCGCCCCAGTTTCATTATCGATACACAACATTTTATCGCTATTGACTAAGCAACCAATAAATACAGTATGTGTTTGCTTTAGTTTACGCTGCATTAAAATGTGACCAATGATATTAGTCGATAAACGCTCTAAATCTTCATTATTCCACACCTGTAACAATTCACATTGAAGCTCATCAGACTCAGTATTAAACAATCCAAACAAACTACCACTATAAAATGAACCATAAAAAGCTTTAATATCATCATGAAATGTGATCTCAAGCGCTGATTCAACAGCAGAAAAATCATGTAAAGGAGATTTTTCGATAGCTTGCCAGCTTATCATTTCGCCAGTAATACCTTTGCCGAGTTCACAAGGAGAGATCCACTGATCATCATGAGCAACTTGTGATAAATTTCCCGTTTCATTTTCAACAGCTTTGCTATAATCCTGTGCAAATTGTGCCAATGCTTGTGCAGTTTTGACCATGTTTTCCTCAATTATTAACCGGAATGACTTTATGACTACGCCATCATCTCAATATGATAATGCCCCTGAACTTCAATCTCTTAATCTTGGTAAAGAGACAGAGTATAATAACAGCTTCGACGCGAAACTGTTACAACCAGTACCGCGCTCACTTAATAGAGATGGACTAAAGTTAGGCAATTCCCTTCCCTTTCATGGAAAAGATATTTGGACAGGTTATGAATTATCTTGGTTAAATGCTAAAGGTAAACCTGTAGTCGCGATGGCCACGTTTGAATTTTCATCAGATAGTATTAATTTAGTTGAATCAAAATCCTTTAAATTATATTTAAATAGTTTTAATCAACAACGATTTGATAATGAGCTAGAAGTGCAACAACAGCTAACTATCGATCTTGCTGCTTGCGCACAAGGTGATACAACAGTTCAATTAATTTTAGCAAAAGACTTTGCTGCACAAAAAATTATCACACCTCAAGGTCAATGCATTGATGACTTAGACATAACGGTCAATGATTACCAATTTAATGCTGAATATTTAATTGATAGCACATCAACCAAAATAGTTAATCAACAGTTATTCTCTAACTTATTAAAATCTAACTGTTTAATAACCAATCAACCCGATTGGGGAAGTGTTGAAGTTAATTACCAAGGTCCAGAGATTAATCAAGAAGCCTTATTACGTTATTTGATTTCATTTAGACAGCATAATGAGTTTCATGAGCAATGTGTCGAACGAATATTCACTGATTTAATGAAGTATTGTCAGTGTGAAAAACTGAGTGTTTATGCGCGTTACACAAGACGCGGTGGATTAGATATTAATCCTTTTAGAAGTAATTTCCAACAAGCACCTAAGAACTTAAGACAAGCGAGACAATAAATAGAAAAAGGCGCATTAAGCGCCTTTTTCATGTTAATAGCTAACAAGATATTAGGCGAACATTTCACGCCCTTCAGTCAATTGACCAATAAAGAAATCACTTGTTAAATCATCAATACTACTAATTAATCCTTTATCTACAAATGGTGTCAGCTCTTTCTTACATGAATCTAATTTACCTTCGTTAACGGTACAAAAAACAGCTAGTCGTACAAAATCTAAATAACTAACGTTTTCAGTTTGATAATCATGCTTAGATAAATAACGAACTGATTCAGCCATATCATCATTAAAATCCCACGCTTTAACAATTGATAATCCAATATGACTTTGTAAATCAGAGATTGCTTTAGCTAAAAATTCTGGATCAGCAAATACATCAGGATATCCATCCGCTTCCGTTAGAATAGGTAACGTACCAATATTATGGAGTAGCGCAGCTAACGATAAAGTATCAATTTGTAAATGAGTATGCTTATTTTCTTTTTTATAAATTGAGAACAACGCTATAGCATGAGCAGCAACATCGGTAGCACGATCCCACGTTTTAGCCAAATAGGTACCGATTAATTCATTGCTTGAGACAAATAGCTGCTCCATGGCTAATGCCATAACAATATTTTTAATTTGACGCATACCAATACGTGTTACAGCTGATTGTAGGTTTTCAACTTTAATAATACGGCTATAATGCCCTGTATTAGCAATTCGAATTAAACGAGCAGATAAAGCAGCATCTTGAGCAATAATATTTGAAATCAAGTTAAGGTTTGAATCAGGATCAGCAACAGCATCTCTCACTTTCAGTGCAATTCTAGGAAGTGTAGGTAAAATTAAATCATCATTTTTTAATTTTTCAATTAAGATTGTTCTTAAGGCATTTGCTGTAGACATAACATAGGTTCCATTTCTATTATTCTAATAAATACTGCATAAATATCATTAAGTAAGATGCAGTGATATCGATCAATATAACAGTTTTATATATAATATGTACTCATTATTAAAAATAAGTACTAGGGTCTGTTGATCTTTGTGGTTCGAATTTTGTTCAATCTAAAAGCCTTTTGAGCAAGGCATGAGGATTGATGCCTAGTTTATCTAGGTGAAAGACGAATAACACCGCACAAAAGACTTTTAGATGAATCCTTCGGACAACATTTGTTTGTTATTT
>CALJMY010000045.1 GCA_937981905.1 uncultured Enterobacterales bacterium | reverse complement strand
GTAGCTTTCTGATATTAGCATTACACTACCTGTTAAAGTTTGATTTAGTCGCTGCATCCGCTACTTCTAAGGTTTTCAATTTCGCCTCTAACATCGGTGCCTTGGTAGCCTTTATGTTGGCTGGTAGCGTGCTTTATGCCTTAGCTGTTCCATTAGCAACAATGAATTTGCTAGGAAATCACTTAGGTAGTGCTTCTGCCATAAAATATGGCCCAAAGTTAATACAACGTACTATTTCCTTATCGTTAACTCTTTTGATGTGCTCTTTGGGTTATAAGTTTTTTATTGCATAACAATGAATGAAATACCGACAATTTAGAATTTACTGTTAATTAGCTATAAATGTTATTAACAACAATAATAATATTTTCGCACGGTTAACCTTATAAAAGGGTAATAATTAATCACCACCACCGCCGCCGCCATCACTACCACCGCCACTAGAATCTCCCCAGCCAGAACCACTACTACCAGAGCTTCCGCTACCTGAAATCTTTGAGAAAGAAAATGCTGACAATATTGTGATAATACCTATGACTAAGAGTATCCAGCCCATAAATTCTGGATTCTCAGAATAAAGGTTTTTACCGCCAAACCATGTTAATGCAGCCCCAATAACTAAATTTATTATCTTCATATCATCTCCTTGATCTTAATTTGTTAAAGGTCTTTTTATTCAACAATGTTAAATAGACCTTATATAAATTAGTTTCCAACCTTATTCCAAATATAACGATGAATGATTACTTTTTATATAAACGACAAAGAAAATCAACATTACGTTAAAAATCAGAGTATGTTAATTCTTATTTATTTACAATTAGTTAAATTAAAAGTGACAAGTGAAATATGGAGTGAATCCTAATATTCAAAAAGTAACAGATTACTTAAACTCTCAAATTGTAAAAATAGGCTGTAGAACAATCATTTTTAGCATTATCATAGCGCTTAATTAATTATGCCCAACAATAAGAAGTTAAAGTTATTATGCAGAATTTATCTAAATCAATTTTCATTGGGGTTGTTATAACCCTAAGTTTGTTAGTCAGTATTTATGCTGTTCAACAATTAACTGTAAGTTTTTCATGGGAAATGGTCGGTGTATTACTTGCTTCGGCTCCGCTCAGTGCCGTTGTTGGATATTTTTTTATAGTAGGCCGTGTACGCACATCATCAAACCTTTGGATAATGCTGGTATTATCAAGTTTAGGCAGCAGTTTAGCTATATACAATTATGCACAAAACACAGGTCTATTATCTTTAGCATTAACATCAACCATAGGTCATTGGATTTACGTTTTTTGGTATTCTCGCTTTAAACAACGCGATCATAGTCAACTAACAAAAGGCGCTAACCTTCCTAATTTTCCACTAACAACTTTAGATGGAACATTAATTAACTCTGCTGACTTTTCTGGGCGTAAAACATTAATGATTTTCTATCGTGGTAACTGGTGTCCGCTGTGTACAACGCAAATAAAAGAAATTGCAGCCTCTTATCAGCAATTAGCAAAAGGTGGCGTTAGAATCGCGCTCATTAGTCCACAGTCACAAAATCATTCTACAAAATTAGCGAGTAAATTCGACGTGCCATTCGATTTTTATGTCGACACTAACAATGCAGCTGCTAAAGCGTTAAACATATTTGCTGAAAACGGTTTACCAACAGGTTTGCAAGTGCTGGGATATGATTCTGACACAGTTATGCCAACCGTCATTATTACAGATGAAACGAATAAAATACTATTCGCCGATCTTACCGACAATTACCGCGTTCGTCCTGAACCTGCAACGTTTGAAGCGATATTACATGGTTAGATAAACTGCTTTTCAAGTAATCTATAAATGTTGAGAAAAGAAATGGGCTCAGGTGATAATAAATACTAGAAAGTAATGTTATTTTTAGTACTTAATAATTTCTTAACCTGACGCTCATATTCATGATGAGAGCCTATGAAATTTTTATCTTTCCTATATAATTTATTTATAAAGTAAAACATTATTTATTACATAGGGTTTGAGTATGACGTTGAAATCAACATCTAGCCAATCTCAAGGGTTGCTACTCTTTAAGCTTACTCAGCTTCAAGATTTTGCGTTAGGCACATTGAAAATACAAGAAATCTTTCCTTATCAAAATCTTACTAAAATACCACAGTCTGACGCGAATGTTCTTGGCGCAGCTAATTTTCGTGGAAAAACCATCACCGTAATCGATATGGCTGCTGCGGTTGGTTATCCGCCAATAAGTGATGAAGAGAAAGCGTCATCTGTTATTCTTATTACAGATTGTAGCCGTATGACTGTTGGTTTTCTGGTGAGAAAAATTGAGCGGATTATTGAATGTAACTGGAAAAATATCGAACCCCCAGTTAATAATTTAGGTCGTAATACATACATCACAGGTATTACACGTTTTGAAGGTAAACTTATTCAGTTATTAGATATTGAATTGTTGCTTGCTCAAATTTTTCCAGATACTGACGATACAGCCGTTGAAATTACAGGAGTACAAAAAGGGTTATTACAAAGCACTCATATTCTATTGGTAGACGATTCAGCGGTAGCACGTAGACAGCTACAAACAGCGTTAACCAAAATCGATGTCCCCTTCAAAGTTTGCAGTAATGGTAATGACGCTTTAGCTGTTATGAAAGAATGTGAAAAAAAAGGCAACCCGATTAACCTGCTAGTAAGTGATATTGAAATGCCCGGATTAGACGGATATGAACTTGCCTTTGAAGTCCGTGATAATGCAAAAATTGCAGACACGTACATTATTCTACATAGCTCGCTTTCTAGCGCAATGAGTATAACTCGTGCAACAGAAGTAGGTGCGAATGAAGCGCTAACTAAGTTTGAAGCGCAAGTGCTAATTAATGCGATGCTTCGAGGTGCAAAGCACACACAAGTATAATATTGGTGTGCTGAACTAGCATAAATGAGTCAGGTTAAAATAAAGATAAAAAGAAGTATCGATCACCGGATAGTTTATTTTAACCTGACACTAATGTTCAAAGTGAAGGGAAATACAGAAACTGTTTCTTTTTTGTATTTTAAGTTTTTGTTATGCGCTATCACTACCAATCTTTCATGGTGTGATAAAGGCAATATTCACAAAATGCCTTATTTTTAAGCGTTTTTCGCTTGCATCTCAGGTTTTTCCACAGCAATTTACCAACTACATTTTTACATCTGCTTTCACTGTGCCCGCCTTCGCGTATTACCAATTGTTGAATACGAATAGGGGTACAATCAAAGTTTTTCCAATTTTCTTCTGTTATTAACTTTATACATCTAGCTGTCCAGTTGCTTGGCACACAATATTGTTTAATTCCAGTTGGAGCATCGCATTGCCATAGCTGCCCACAGATATCACATTTCATTAAGTAAACTGGATAGTTTTTTGACAAGGAAAATCCAAGCTCAGCTACGCCAACACTCGCCAAAGCTGGAGGTGGCGCTTTCATATCAAGTTGAACCAAGTGCCTGCTTGGGGCCTTTGAAGAGGTTCCTTCTACAACATCTGGTAGCGTATTACATTTACATCTTTTTCTAGAACCCATTAGATCTCCTCAAGGTATGATAAATGGGGTAGGTTAAA
>CALJMY010000044.1 GCA_937981905.1 uncultured Enterobacterales bacterium | reverse complement strand
TTGTTTGATTGCCAAATATTATCACCTACAAGGCTGACTTTTTGATTTCTGAGTGGAGTAGAGTTCACTAATATTACTTCATAAAATCGTTTGTTTTCTTCAATTAATACTTCGTTTTTTAGATTGAAATCTAATTTTATTAATTGTTTACGTAACGCAAATTGATGATGAATAGGACACAACAAAAAATCTATAGTTAACTCTGAGTATTTTTTAGTAATGGCGTTAATAAACTCAATCATTAAATCCCCTCCAACCCCAGCAATTATAATCAAATGATTTCCTGAATATTGCGTCAAAGGTAATTTGGCTACATCAAGACAATGAGTGGTCCAAATAGAAGGGCATTTAGAAAAAAACTGTTCAAGCGTGCGATCAATTTTGGTCATTAATTCAGGAACAATATCAACAAAGTGGATATTAGGAGCTGTCCTGTGGGTTAATAAACTCATGCCAAGTGAACCATGATCACAACAGCAATCCCAAATATGGGTGTAATCAGCGGTAATCATTTGTTCTATTGTTTTTAGTCGTTTACTGAGTTTCAAAAAATGTGCCTGTGCTTATTGTAATGACTTTGCTGTCAATTGATTAATTGATAGAAATAGTAAGTTTGGGAAATTGAAATGTTTATTTAATACCTAATGTTTTCAACCAACCATAAATTATTTTACTCAGGTGTTTTTCTTTACTGTAGGTCGATTTCAAGTATTGGCGATAACCTCTTTGACCTTCTTTTATACTCATCTGCTTTCGTTTAAGCATATCAGCTCTTACTTTTGCGTTTTTCAAATGATAAATATCTAATAATGGCATTTTTAATTGACTTAGTGCTGTTGATAATTGATTAGACGTTGTTGGGTAAAGAGCTGAGCTGTTGTTTGCTACTGCTGTGTTAGCATCAATAACTACAATTGCTCGCATATCATGTAAATGCTGTTGTATTAATGCGTTGGTAAGGTAAGCAACTTGTCGTCCTTGGATAATTAATATCGTATTTCTAGACTGAACGATTGCCCATTCTTGAGCACTCAATACACGCTCGATTAATTCATCGGTATAAGCTAAGCCATCATTTTCTTTCATGGTCGATTCTGGATCTACCATCGATTTATTCATTGCTGGTTTTTCTGCCATTGCAACGTCTGTATCATCTTTTGAATCCGTTGGTTTCATATCTTTATCGTTTTTTGCCATCGATGGCGGTGTTTCTACTACCGGATTTAATAATGAGCCACTAGGAGGATTAATTGAAATGGTTGTCCAGCCATATTCATTTAACTCTTTACGAATTGGATTTATATCTACTTTGTGATTAACGGGGGTGCCAATATCACTCACTAAAATGGCAATACCACGTTCTTTAGTGGCAAGGTAATCACGTTTTAACGCCAAAAATTTGCCGTCGTCTGTCGTTAGCCAAAGGATTTCATTCTCGGGTAACAGAGTCGCTAAGTGCTCTTCATGACTTATTAGCATTTCTTTGGCTGGAGTCATCATTTTGTCTTCAGCACTAACAGTAGTCGATACTATAGCCATCAACGAAATAGAAAGTATGTTAAAAAAAGAACAACGGTTAGTCATAACGATTCCAATTGGTGAGTTTATAACTATTTAATAATATTGATATTATTGTAAGTAGTTAATGATGTAGCATAATCGAACATCTATATTAATACGTATTAATTTTATTATTACGTATTAATTTTATTACTACGTATTTATTGCTATGTACTTAAAACAAATAGCAATGATTATGCCACGCTATAGGTCATTATGTTAAAACGGACACGGTGTTGTAAAAGAGATCGGTTCTTCTGTAATCGGATGCGTAATACTTAGCGTGTGTGCGTGTAAACATAATCGCGGTGCCATCGGGTAAGCATCAGGTTTGCCGTAGAAACGATCTCCTAAAATTGGATGGTCTATTTGTTGCATATGAACTCGTAATTGATGAGAACGACCAGTAATCGGTGTTAACTCTATTAATGTAGAATCTTGCAGCCGTTCGAGCACTTTCCAATGAGTAAGTGATGGTTTACCAACTTCATGATCAACAATTTGTAATGGTCTGTTTGGCCAATCACAAATTAAAGGCAAATCGACAGAATCTGAATCTTGTTCTGGGTGCCCAATAATTTTAGCTAAATAAGATTTTTGAGTAGTACGTTGTTGAAATTGACGTGAGATACCGCTTTGCGCTGCTTTGTTTAATGCAAACAGCATGATGCCCGAAGTGTCCATGTCTAAGCGATGCACAACTAGTGCTGTTGGTAACACGCGCATAAGACGAAGTGTTACACTGTCGCGGTGAATTAATTCACGGCCAGGCACAGACAATAACCCACTGGGTTTGTTAACAACAACGATGTCGTCATCTTGATAAACAATGTCTAACCACGGAGTGGTTGGCGGATTATAAACAAATGGCAAAGTACTACCTATTTTTAGAGTGATATTTTTAAAAACGCTATTGTAGCGATTTTTTCCAATAAGAGTATGTTTGGTTACGATTTTTGTGGTGAAATAGTAAAAATGTAATTGTATCAATCATGTAAGTTTTACAAATTAAGCTATATAAATAATGAGAGAGTTATGAAAAAATTCTTAATTACCCTATTAATCGCTAGCTCGTTTAGCGCTACTTTTGCCGCTCAAGCGGAAGAAGACGATGGTGTTATTCAGTTATATACGCAGCGTCAATTGTTAGCGCTTATTGCTAAAAATACTCATTTACAGCAAGTTCGTAAAGATGACTGTCAGTTAGTTGAAGATATTAAAGCACGTGCTGAAATTGTAAAATTACCTAGCTACCAATTTTTGTATGGAGACATGCTAGCTTATGGCGTGTGTGTGCCTAAAGATCCTGAATATGGTGTGTATTTAATGGAACAAAGCGCGCATCAAGGTTTAGTTGAGGCGATTGAGCAAATTGGTCGTTATTACCATATTGGTAAGTTTTTTCAAAAAGACTTAAAGCGCGCTTTACGTTATTTAACTGAAGCGGCGAGTTTGGGTAATGTAAATGCTCAAATCCGTTTAGTCGAAATACTATCAAAAGAGCAGGGTAGTCCAAGAGATTATGAAAATGCCTACCACTGGCTACATAACACTATTATTGGTGATGATAAGAAACGTCAAAAAGCACAAGTGCTATTAGCCAAATTGGCAACGTTAATGCCTGAACGTGTGATTGAACGCGCTAAGCGTCCGTTGTTGAAATAGCAATATCACATTGGCTCTGCTTTCTATGGGAGCCAAAATAAACATTGAAAGCGAATGAGTAATAATTAGATAAATATAAAATATATTCACTCAATTATTAATGGTTTATTTAAGGTTTTTTAACGTTACTTTTTTTAATTCTAATAAATAAATAATCTCCACGATTCATTTTTAGCCAGCCTAATAAAATTCTGTTATACTTTCGCCAATTTTTTCAATGATGACGATACTAAATGTCTAAAAATTTCTCTGCCGATCAAGATCCTCATTTTGAACGCGAACAACAAAACTACGAAAATCCTATTGCTAGCCGTGAGTTAATTCTTGAGCTACTTAAAAATTCTGATGCGCCGTTAAAGCGCGAGCAAATTGCAGAAGCTTTTGGTATTACTGAAGAAGATCCTCTAGAAGGTTTACGTCGCCGTTTACGTGCGATGGAACGTGATGGGCAAGCGGTTTATATCAAAAATGGTAGTTACGGTTTGCCAGAGCGTATGGATTTAATGCGCGGTAAAGTGATTGGTCATCGTGATGGATTCGGATTCTTCCGTCCAGACGAAGGCGGTAAAGACTTATTTATTGATCAAAAACAAATGCATACTGTTTTCCATGGCGATACCGCTTTGGCGCAGCACAGTACTTTTGGTCGCGGCAAGCGTGATGCTCGTATCGTACGTGTTGTTGAATATGGAAAAACAGAATATGTAGGCCGTTTTTTTGTTGATGGTGACATTTCGTTTGTTGTTCCAGATGAAGCGCGTATCGCACAAGATATTATTATCCCTAATGACAAAGTAAATGGCGCACGTAATGGCCAAGTTGTTATTGTGACTATTCTTAAACGTCCAACACGTAATCAAAGTCCATTGGGTATTATTTCTCAAATCATGGGCGATGAGATGGATCCTGGCATGGAAATCGAGATGGCATTACGCAATCACGATTTACCACACGAGTTTTCTCAAGCGGTGCTTGATGAAATTAGTGGATTGTCTGAGGAAGTGCCAGAAAGCGCGAAAGAAGGTCGTGAAGATTTACGTCAACTGCCATTAGTAACAATTGATGGTGCAGACGCACGTGATTTCGATGATGCTGTTTATTGTGAACCTAAAAAGAGTGGCGGCTGGCGCTTATGGGTTGCCATCGCTGACGTTAGTAGTTACGTTGCTAAAGGTAGCGCATTAGACGAAGAAGCGATTGAACGTGGTAACTCTGTTTATTTCCCTGCTAACGTTATTCCAATGTTGCCAGAAGTATTATCTAACGGTTTGTGTTCATTAAACCCACATGTAGATCGTTTATGTATGGTTTGTGAAATGACGATTAGTGATGCTGGTAATTTATCAGGCTCTAAATTCTACCCAGCTGTGATGAATTCACATGCACGCTTTACTTATGACAAAGTAGCGGCAATTTTAGATGGCGATAAGGCATTAAATGAAGAGTACAGCGAACGCGTTCCTGAGCTCAAAGAGCTTCACAAATTATACACAGTACTAAACAACAGACGTTTAGAACGTGGCGCTATTGCTTTTGAAAGCAGCGAGACGCAATTTGTGTTTAATGAAAATCGTAAAATCGATAAAATTGTACCGTTAGTTCGTAACGACGCGCACAAGATGATCGAAGAATGTATGATTTTAGCGAATGTTGCTTCAGCAAAATTTGTTGAAAAACATGAAGGCCATGCGTTGTTCCGTGTTCATGATTTACCGGGTGATGAGAAGCTACTTAACTTTAGAGCATTCCTTGGTGAGTTGAGTTTAGAACTTGGCGGCGGCGAAAAGCCTCAACCAAAAGATTACGCGAAATTATTAGAAAAAGTAAAAGTACGTGACGACAGTGAATTGATTCAAATCATGTTACTTCGTTCTATGAAGCAAGCTGTTTATGCACCTGAAAATGAAGGTCATTTTGGTCTAGCTTTAGACTATTACAGTCACTTCACATCACCAATTCGTCGTTATCCTGATCTTATCTTGCATCGCACAATCAAAGCATTGTTAGTGAAGCAAAATAAATTAGAAAAATCACACGGTAAAAAAATTGGCGCTCATGTTTATGAAGCGGCAGATGTGGCTAATTTAGGCGCACATTGTTCAATGACAGAACGTCGTGCAGATGATGCAACGCGTGATGTTGCTGATTGGCTGAAATGTGAATACATGCTTGAGCATGTTGGCGACATCTTTAGCGGTACTATCAGTACAGTAACAAGCTTTGGTTGTTTCGTTCGTTTAGACGACGTGAACATTGAAGGTTTATTACATATCAGTGCATTAGCAGAAGATTACTATCATTTTGATCAAGTGAAAGCGCGTTTAGTAGCTGAACATTCAAATGTGACTTACCACATGGGCGATCGTATTGAAGTTAAAGTTGCTTCAGTAAACCTTGATGAGAAGAAAATAGATCTAACACTTAGCACGTTTGAACCTAGCAAGCGTCGTAGTTCTCGCAGCTCGAAAGATTCAAAAGATTCACGTGGACCTAAAGGTAAAGGCGGTTCTTCTAAGTATGGTAAAAAACCATCACAAGGAAACAAGCGCAGTAGTGGTAAAAAAGACGGCGATAAGCCTTCTAAAAAGCCAGCAGGCGGATCAAGTAATCGAGGTGGCAACTCTAGCCGCCCGAAATAGAAATAGCGCAGTAGAAAGAGTATTTATAAGTAATGAGTAAACACGATTTATTATTCGGCATTCATTCAATTGAAGCCGTATTAAACAACGAACCTGAACGTATTTTAGAAATTTTTGCGTTAAAAGGTCGCGATGACGAACGCATGAACCAAGTAATTAGCTTGGCTAGACGTCATGGTATTAGCGTATCATTTGTCGCTAAAACTAAATTAGAAGACCGTGCCGATGGCGAATCTCATCAAGGGATTATTGCTAACGCTCGTGCTGCTAAAGTAAAAACAGAAGCGGATCTTGATGATATTTTAAATAATACTGATCAACCATTTTTGTTAATTCTTGATGGCGTTACCGATCCACATAATTTAGGTGCTTGTATTCGTAGTGCAGACGCTGCTGGCGTTCACGCGGTTATCGTACCTAAAGACAATGCTGCTTCACTAACACCTGTTGTTCGTAAAGTTGCCTGTGGCGCTGCTGAAACAATGCCATTGATTCAAGTAACGAATCTTGCACGTACGATGCGTGAAATTCAAGAACGTGGTATTTGGATTTACGGCACGGCTGGTGAAGCTAGCCAACCATTGTATGAGACTAAAATGGAAGGCCCTGTTGCTATCGTAATGGGTGCTGAAGGTAGTGGCATGCGCCGTTTAACACGTGAGCATTGCGATTACTTGGTTTCATTACCAATGGCTGGTAGTGTTTCAAGTTTAAACGTGTCGGTAACTACCGGTATTTGTTTATTTGAAGTGGTACGTCAACGCGGATTATAAATCACATTCTTTGATAAAAAGTATGTATTAAGAAAAGCCTGTTAATTTATTAACGGGCTTTTTTATTGCGAGTGATTTAATCCATAATATTTCTTTTCTTACACATTATTTAATCAACGAATAATCATTTTTCGTACGGTAAAATAGTCAATACAGATTGGTTTATAGACAATAATATCTTTATTCGTCGTAATAACTGTTTATTGATTGCTCTAAAGAGATTATTAACTTATAATTCGCGTCCAAATTCGGCTATCCATAGTTCCTTGCCCTCATACTGGTCCAGCCGAGCCATGTACGGGCTAATAAACCGTAAGGAAATATAAATGCGTCATTACGAAATCGTATTTATGGTTCACCCTGATCAGAGTGAACAAGTACCTGCAATGATTGAGCGTTACACTGCGTCTATCAAAGATTCTGGTGGTGAAATTCACCGTCTAGAAGATTGGGGCCGTCGCCAATTAGCATACCCAATCGAAAAGCTTCATAAAGCTCACTACGTTCTTTTGAATGTTGAAGCTGGCCAAGAAGTAATGGATGAGCTAGAAAGCACATTCCGTTACAACGATGCTGTAATCCGTAGCTTAGTACTTCGTACTAAAGGTGCTGTTACTGAAGCTTCTGATATCGCTAAAGCAAAAGAAGAACGTCGTGAAACTAAACGTCGTGAAGCTCCTGCTAGTGATGAAGCAACTACTGAGCAACCTGCTGCAGAGTAATTTGACCTTTGTTGACTGAAAATTCCACTGTGCTGACTGGTACTTTATGTACAAGTCCACGTAAGAAAATCAGTCCCGCTGGTATCCCTCACACTTATATTGTGATGGATCATCGGTCGCAACAAATTGAAGCTGGTTTCCCTCGTGGAATCTATTGCCGAATGACTGTTGTGATTAGCGGAAAAGACTTGCAAATTGCTAACAACATGTTGGTTAAGGGCAGTAATATAAAGGCAAGTGGTTATCTTGTCTGGCATCAGGGCCGTAATGGTTCGCCAAAAATTGTATTACATGCTCATTCGATTGAAATGATTAATTAGGAGAATACTCCATGGCACGTTTTTTTAGACGTCGTAAATTTTGTCGCTTCACCTCTGAAGGTGTTGTACAAATAGATTACAAAGATATCGCTACTTTGAAAAATTATATCACTGAAAGTGGTAAAATTGTTCCTAGTCGTATTACTGGTACTCGCGCTAAATATCAGCGTCAGCTTGCTGTTGCAATCAAGCGCGCTCGTTACCTAGCTTTACTTCCATACACAGACTTACACCAGTAAGTCGGTTATTGAATTTTTAGGAGAAAGGTAATGCAAGTTATTTTACTTGATAAAATTGCTAAGCTTGGTGGTTTAGGTGATTTGGTTTCTGTGAAATCAGGTTATGCACGTAACTACTTAATGCCGCAAAAGAAAGCAGTATTTGCTAGCAAAGAAAATGTAGCAAAATTTGAAGAGCGTCGCGCTGAATTAGAAGCTGGTCTAGCTGAAAAATTAGCTGCTGCTCAAACTCGTGGCGAAGCTGTAAACGCGTTATCAAACGTTGTTATTACATCTTCAGCTGGCGACGAAGGTAAATTGTTCGGTTCTATCGGTACTCGCGATATTGCTGATGCAGTTACTGCCGCTGGTGTTGCGATTGTAAAAAGTGAAGTTCGTTTACCAGAAGGCGCATTGCGTCATACTGGCGAATTCGAAATCGCTATTCATCTTCATTCAGAAGTTGATGCTACTGTTACTATCGAAGTTGTTGCTGAGTAATCAGTCACACTTTAAAGTAATATAAAAAGCCGCGTGATAGCAATATCACGCGGCTTTTTTATGTTCAGGACTAAATGGATTTAGGAGCTAGAACGAAGCAGGATGCTCGAGTCGGGGATGAACGGTATGACGCGGTGCCATGGATGGCAAAGAGCGTCGCTGTTTCAGCGTGTGAATACTTAAAGTGGGCGTTGTAAGCAAGAAGCGGCGTTTAATCACGCGTTACTCAATCTAAGATTGCCGTATTTCAGCGTATGGGGATGTCAGGTTTTTTGTTCCCGACAAAATCTAAGTACTTACATCCATGTAGACAATACCGCGAGCCATGAAAGCAGCTAATCAACTTCCCAATTAATTACTTCACGTCCTTTGGCTTTCAAACAATCATTAACTTTACTAAAACACTTAGACTCTAAAAATGATGGTGCTGTTTTCATTGTTTTATAAGCGCCTAAAGGGCTTGGATGAGATGTTTTAATAACATCGTGTTTTTCTAAATTAATTTTACTACAACACTTATGCGCAAAAGCACCCCAAGCTAAAAATACACTGTTATTACAATGCTCATTAATGTGGGCGATAGTTGCTAGTGTGAATTGCTGCCAGCCTTGTTTAAGGTGGCTTCCTGCTTTGCCTGCTTCGACAGTTAGTGACGCATTTAATAAAAATATAGATTCTTGATCAAACCAACGTGTTAAATCACCATGATTAGGTATAGATAATCCTAAATCTGAATTAAGTTCTTTATAAATATTTTTCAAACTAGGTGGTACTTTTTGATGCTTGGGTACACTAAAAGATAATCCCATTGCTTGATCGTCATTGAAGTAAGGATCTTGACCAATGATCGTTAGTTTTATATCCGTTAATGACTTCTCAAACACACGAAACCAGTGATGTTTTGGTGGATAAATTGTAATGCCACTAGCTTGTTGTTCTGCTAGGAAATCCATTAGGTTTTGAATGTAAGGTTTTGAAAATTCTTGTTCGAAAAAAGGAATCCAAGTGTGATGGATATTTTGCGGGATATTACTTGGAGTTGTTATCAAGAGGGCACCTATAAATGACAGACATAAAAAAAGCGTCTAAAAAGACGCTTTATTGTGTCTGAATCTCAATTAAAAATCGAGGTCTAAGTCATCAATATTATAATGATGGCCTAAATCTAATTCATCTAAT
>CALJMY010000043.1 GCA_937981905.1 uncultured Enterobacterales bacterium | reverse complement strand
CAGCGCTTATCCATATCACTAATCGTGTTAATAATATTTGTATTGTCTTTATTACTATCGGCTAATAATTGAGTGATACGTTTGGTTGGCATGCCTTTATAACCATGAGACTTAATATAAGTGAGAGTTTGATTACGTATTATTAACTCAGACGTAGGCAGAGAAAATGGCGCATTGGCTATAATCAGTAATTTGTGTAGCTGCTCTGGATAACAAGTCGCATAAAGAGATGATAAATAACCGCCTAATGAAAAACCAATTAAATTTAATGATTGTTTAGGTTGTTGCACACTAGAAAATTGTTGATGTAACGCATGAACAATCTCTAACGGTGACTTTTCTGGAGGTAATACAATGGTAGTAGGATTGAACTGTGAAGGTAATAACTCAAATACACCTTGCCATAATTGTTGGTTACACTGTGTACCAGGTAAAAAATAAAGAGGTATTTGAGTCATTGTTTTATATCTTAAATTGAGCAGCTTCCGCCGTTTTTAGCAAAATACTTCTGATGATACTCTTCAGCTTTATGGAAGTTTTTGATAGGAGAAATTTCAGTAACAATACTCTTGTCGCCAAAACGTTTTTGCTCAGTTAATGAAGCAATGAATTGTGTGGTTAATGCTTGTTGAGCTGCATTATGATAAAAAACAACGCTGCGATATTGCGTACCAATATCAACACCTTGACGGTTAAGTTCTGTAGGGTTGTGATTTTCAAAAAATAAACCTAAAAGTTGTTCAAACGTAATAATTGTTTCGTCAAAACTAACTTGAACAACTTCTGCATGACCTGTATTACCTGAACACACTTCCTTATAAGTTGTTGCGTTGTCATCACCACCTTCATAACCAGAGAATGCTTCAATAACACCAGCCTGTTGACGAAAAAGTGCTTCTACGCCCCAAAAACAGCCACCACCAAATGTTGCTAATTGCATAATAATAAACCTTTGAATAAATAATATAAGAACTCTACAAGTGAAGTGCAATGAGGTAAAGAAAAATTAAAAATAGTACTAATTTTTCATGAAATTACATGTAAGAATTTATGTATTTGTGCACCTATCGTAATAGTTATAATTATCATGATGGGCTTATAGGATTCATACCGCTATAATCAATATAATTATTGTCTTAAATATTGGAGCGCTTGTGTCACATCCATTTCAGAACCAAGATTTTTTAGCCTTTTCTCGACATCATGAATGGGGTTGTGAACAAACGTCTGCATTTACATTAAAAAATGGTTGCCATGTTCAAGTTTGGGACAGTGGCGTTATTGTTTTTGAGCCTGTTGGTAATACATCGATAGATGTGATTTTATCCAGTGGTATTCATGGTAATGAAACTGGCCCAATAGAGTTATGTAATGAATTTATTACGTTAATTTTAAATGAAAAAATACAACTTAAAAATCGAGTGATGTTTTTGTTTGGTAATCCTGCATCCATGAATATTGGACAGCGTTTTGTTGAGGAGAATATGAATCGCTTGTTTAATGGTGAACATTCACAAACCCCAGGCTTAATTAATCGTGAACGTATTCGCGCTAAAAAATTAGAACAGTATGTAGAGCGATTTTATGCCGACAACGACACTAATGAACGTATTCATTACGATCTACATACTGCTATTCGCGGTTCTAAAAATGAAAAGTTTGCTGTTTATCCTTATATTCACGATAAAAGTTATAACAAACAACAATTGCAAATTATGCTTGGTTGCGGTGTAAATACCATTTTATTATCTAATAATCCGACTACGACATTTAGTTATTTTTCGTCGTATAACTTTGGTGCACATTCATTTACTGTTGAATTAGGTAAAGTTCGCCCGTTTGGTGAAAACGATATGACCCGTTTTATAGAAATTAAAGAAACATTAAAAGCGATGATAACAGGGGATAATATGAAACTAGCGCCTTATCAAGCAGACGATTTTAATATATTTAGTGTCAATCGCTCTATTAATAAAACAGATGATAGTTTTAAATTTTATTTTTCAGAAGATGTAGTGAACTTTACTAGCTTCCCTGTGGGCTTTAAATTAGCTAGTGAAAATGACACTGTTTATAAAATAGAAACAGAGGGGGAAGCAATAGTGTTCCCCAATGCTAATGTCGCCAATGAAAGCCGTGCCGTCTTGATGGTTGTTCCTACAAGTATTTCCCTTGAATAATACTTTTGCTTTTTAATAATGAAAACACGATTATAGTCGATGTTGTTAACTATTAGCGCTTTGACTATTGGCGATAGTTTGTCAATTAAGGTATGTTTAATCTATTAATTTATTAACAGTGACTAATTGATTTGTTTTTTAAACCTGCATTTAGCAATCATCGCGTATTACCTCCCACAGACTGGAGTGAACTAGCTCAAGGAGAGTGGGTACAAGAAAATATTGAACAAGCAATTAAACCTTGGTTATCACAAATCTTTGGATATCATCTTTTAAAAATAGGCTCGCTTAGTCAACAATTAAACACTGATGATTGCTTAATCAAGCATCAAATAGGTGTAGCACAAGGGCTAGGTGCTGATGTTGTGGCTGATTTGTCACGTTTACCTTTTAGTGAGTCTAGCGTAGATGCGAGTGTATTAGCTCTTAGTTTAAACTTTCATCATAATCCTCATCAATTACTTCGAGAAGTGAATCGCGTTACCGTTGCTGGTGGACATATTATTATTGTTGGCATTAATCCTATCAGCCCATTAGGACTGATGAGTGTTAATCCACAAATGAGCCATAAATATCCATATAACGCCAGATTGTATACTCAATCTAGACTTCAAGATTGGTTAGCGGTATTAGGTTTTAAAGTGGTTGCTTCTAAAAAATTAATCTATTCTGGTCTAATTACTAAACCAAATTATACTCACTATGCGCAATCATTTCTTAAGCATAATCTACCAGGGGTCGGTAGCTTCTATTGTATTATGGCAAAAAAATTAGTGAGACCATTAACCCCGATTAAGCCGAGGTGGCGTATCCAGAAACCACCGATATTAAATCCGTTAGTTACACTTCATGGTTCTAATAATCAAACCAAAGATAATAAGTAATTTGATGCATTGTTTTACGTTTGTTTCTTAATGTATTTACGAGTTTGAGTTGTTACCATAGTCATTAATAGTAATTAGTTATGAATATTAGATAGGAATTTTTTAATGAGCACGCCAAGTTATACACGCCAAGTTATTCTAGATACCGAAACTACCGGTATGAACCAAGCTGGTGGCCCCATTTATCTTAATCATAAAATCATAGAAATTGGTTGTGTTGAAGTCATTAATCGTCGGCTTACTGGTAATCACTTTCATGTTTATGTAAAACCTGATCGCCTAGTTGATCCTGAAGCTTTCGAAGTACATGGGATTAGTGATGATTTCTTAAGAGATAAACCTACTTTCAGTCAAATTAGTGATGAATTTGTAGAATTCATTAAAGGTGCTGAACTCGTTATTCATAATGCGCCCTTTGATGTTGGCTTTATGGATTATGAATTTGGGCTGCTAAATAAAGGTATTCCTAAAACAGCTGAGATGAGCGGTATTCTAGATACGCTCACAATGGCAAAGAATATGCATCCAGGACAACGTAATAGTCTTGATGCATTATGTAAACGTTATGGCATTGATAACTCGTCGCGTGATTTACATGGCGCATTACTCGATGCGGAAATTTTAGCAGACGTTTATTTGTTCATGACTGGTGGACAAACCAAACTAGAGTTGGCAAATGTCGGTGATAAAGATAATGAAGCAAGTGTTCGTACATTGAACCCAGCGTTCTTACTCAATGTTATAAAAGCTAATGAACAAGAAATGAAAGCACATAATGAACGCTTAGACGTTGTTATGGATAAAGGCGGCAGCTGTATGTGGCGTCCTGAGTAATACATTTTTTAAAAGGAAAAAACTGTGAATCAATTAGCGGTAATAACGTTGTTGTGTTTGAGTCTATTAACGCCTCAAGCATTCGCTAACAATTACAATCCAAACGATAATGCTAAACAGCAAAAAATAAAATTATTGTCGAATCGATTTCGAGTCGATCAAGCCATTGATGCAATCATCTTTATTATTGAGCGTAAGGCTGGTTCTGCTCCTATCATTCTTGTAAGGCCTGATGGCAGTAAACTTTATGCCACGCGTAAAGCAGAAGGCGTTACATGGGTAGATGCAAACGCTGGCGACATGATTGAGATTAAGCAACCGATGATTGGTCCTTGGCAAATTATTGGTGACATCTTACCTAATAGCGAAATCAGATTAGCCACGTCATTGTCGTTAAGAATTGATGATTTCCCAAAAGAGCTTTTTATTGGTGAAGTTGTTAAATTAACAGCACGTATTGAATTTAATAATGAATTATTAGCTTTAGGTAGGGTAGATGACCTTATCGATTTGAAAGTCTATTTAAGAAGTACAGATGATCAAACCAGTCCAAATTTTGGAGCAGGGACATTTACAGTTGGTAATTATATTGATGATGGAAAGTTTTTAGATGAACGTCGTGGTGATGGCGTATTTACTGGTCGTTTAGATTTAGATAAGCCATTAGGTCCATACACTATGTTGGTTAGGGCTGGTAATAAGGTTTTTGAGCGTGAATATTCTCAAGATTTATATTTGCGTGCTCAACCCGTTAAAGTCGATTTAATTTCTGCGGCAATTAACGGGCATTATGCATTACGTTTTATTACAAACGATAAAGCCGTGAACTTATCTGAAATGGCATTACAGATTGTTGTACATCATCCAGACGAGACTAAAGAGCATTTAAGTATTAGTAGCGTGGCACCAGTACATTTGTTGAAATTAGAGAACATGACAAAACCTGGCCGTTATAAAATCGACATTAGTGTCTTTGGCACGGCAACTAATGGCCGTGAATTCAAATACAATTTAAAACAAATGAAAGTTAAAATTGATGTACCAGCAGAAAAAGAAGCTGTTGCTCAAAAGATAGAAGCAGATAAAGCACGTAAAGCACAATTTAAAAGAGAACAAAGATTAAAAAAACGTAAAGAACTACGTCAAAAAGCAGAAGACCGAAAATCGCTCATCATCATCATTATTATGGTTAATGTGCTAATTCTATCGTTTGGCGCATTAATTATGTGGCTATTCCTGCGTAAGAAGAAGCCAAAGAAAGTAAAAACCGATGAGAAGAAAGATAAAAAAGACAAATCCAAAGATGATAAAAAAGAGAAAGATGAAAATAAAAAGGAATAGTTGATTAATATTTGATTTCTTTGGTGTAATTTTCATCGGTTAATCAAATAAATCAAACTTAATTGAAAAACTGGTTGACTCATTTGGGGGGGATACGTATTATCCACACCGCACTCAAGGAGACATGCTGAAAAGTTTGTTTCTACTGAAATGCGGAGTGGTAGTTCAGTTGGTTAGAATACCGGCCTGTCACGCCGGGGGTCGCGGGTTCGAGTCCCGTCCACTCCGCCAATACAATAAAAAAGAAGCAATGTAAAACTTAGGTTTTATTAATGTGGAGTGGTAGTTCAGTTGGTTAGAATACCGGCCTGTCACGC
>CALJMY010000042.1 GCA_937981905.1 uncultured Enterobacterales bacterium | reverse complement strand
TCTAAGCTGTATTTATTGTAATGTTCGATCGTGTGAACGATTGCTTCAGTAGAATAACGTTCCCATAATGGGTTACCTTCTTTCGGGTAGTAAGACATCGCCATGGTGTCTGTTGCACCTTTCTTATAACCTTGTGCATCCCAAATGAATTTACGTGAAGAAGCCCATGCGAAATCACGCACATTTTCAGCTTTAAAGTGCCACGTTTTAGTTTTCTTAGATTTAGTTTTTTCGTTTTCAGTCGCTTCTTCTTGCGACACGATAATTACTGGCTTACTCGCTGTTTTTGCTTCTTTTAAGCGTTTACGCTGCTTAGATGATAATACTTTACTCGCATTATCAAGCTCACCTGTTGCGGCTACAATATGATCTGCTGGTGCAGTAATTTTTACATCATAATCGCCAAATTCTAAAGCAAACTCACCATTACCTAAGAACTGTTTGTTCTGCCAACCGTAAACATCGTAATAAGCGGCCATGCGTGGAAACCACTGTGCTACTTCGTATAAATAGTTATCGTCTTCTTTAAAATATTCGTAACCGGCACGGCCACCTAATACTTTTTGCTCTTTCATGTGGTAATTCCAATCGATACTAAATTCGATTGATTTACCCGGTTTAAGTGGTTTATTTAGATCAAGACGCATCATCGTATCGTTGATCACATATTTTATTTTTTGGTTGCTAGTGCCGTAAACAACCTTTGTAATATTAAAACCACCGTCATAGTTTAATGAGCCAACCATGTTTCGCATTGAGCTAAACGTAGTTTTAGGGTTTGTTTTATTGGCCCAGCTTGTTGTTTTAGTTTTAGAAGCAATTGAGTCACGTTTAAAACGGTTTTGATCAAGTTGAACCCAAAGGTAAGTTAACGTATCCGGTGAGTTATTAGAATAAGTGATGGTTTCAGAACCTGTTAACGTTTGGTTATCATCGTTTAATTTAACAGAAATTTTATAATCGGCTTGTTGCTGCCAATATTTATTCCCTGGCGCTCCAGACGCTGTTCTGTAAGCATTAGGTGTAGGTAAAAGTTCATCAAGTTGACGAAACTTATCTTCAAAATCTTTGCCCTTAGCTAATAACGGGGCTGATGCCATTACTATTAAGCTAAGCAACAAACCATTAACTAGTTTGTTCATCTATAGTTCTCTCTTTAAGTTAACTTTATCGTTATATTGTTGATGTGTTTAAATCATTAAATGCAAAAATTAATGATGATTTTACACATTCGAATCCTAATATTTATACCATAACAGTGATATTACTGCTGTAAATAAAGTGTGTCTAAATGTATGTTTAAGTGCGTTTATTAACATTAATGCCGTGCTATTTTAGCGATGTAATTTACTCTTATTACCTTTAATAAATAAGAAGTAAGCATAGATTCATTTATTAAAATTTATAGTACAATCAAGTCACTCTAATTGATGTTGGTTTCTCATGTTTAAAGCGTTGTTAAATATTCCACTGTTATTGAAAAAAATACCGCTATTAATCTTAAGTATATTATTTTTTATTAATGGTTGTGCTCATCAGAATTATTTAGATGAGGGATTACGACATATTAATAACAACCAATACGAAGCAGCTGTTGAGCAGTTTACCTTAGCGTTAAGAGAAGAACCCAATGACACCAACACTAAAAATAATCTAAATATTGCTAAAAAAGCCTTATATGACTGGGCTTTAGCGCTTACACCTAAAGCAGATGTAGCATTTCACGCTAACCATTTAGGTAAGGCGTTATTGTTATATGGTAAAAGTGCGCAAATAACTAAAGATGTGTATAGCGTAAAACGTTACAAAGAAGTGTATTCAATATTGCGTAGCCAAAGTATCGTTAACGCCAATGTCATTGACAACGCATTAGGGTTTACCAACGAAACATTCGCAGCTATTGACGGCATAATCACACACCGCACTTCTCAAGATACATTGAGTTTTTCACAATCAAACCCAGTATTTGAAATTCAACAGTCAACGCAAAATGCAATTACGCAATACATCAGTGGTACACAATTAATTGCTAACCCTGAATTAGTTGAGTTACAACATAAGTTGCAACAGGTCACTAGGCAAAAACATGCTTATCTAAAAGATATCAATGAATTTACGAATAAGCACTCAAGTGAAAAATCAACAATTAAGAAATTATCAGCCCAATTACAACGTATCGATAGGTCTTTATCAGCAAGCAACTTATCTGACGCTCAACAAGCTAATTACACTAAGCAAGCGACCTCGATTCGCAGTAAGCTAACTAATGCCAAAAAGAAAGAGAAAAACGTACAAAAGAACGTTCATAAAGCTAAGCAAGGCTACCAAGAGTCAAACAATGATATTAATCATATCGCTCATTCATTATCGGTTACGTCAGCCGTTGTCGAAATTCCTGTTTATTCAGATTATATTTATCAACAAGATATTCAAAAAAATATATTATCAGGTGTGATGCATTTACGTGTTAATAATGTCACCCGAACAGCAACAATTAATGTGATATCTGAAGATACAAGCCATCCTGCCCACCCTATTATCAATCTTGCCAACAACCCAATGCAGGTATTAAACCAACAACAATTAACTCCCCAATATAAACGTGAGCTATTTGCTATTGGTACCCGATTAATTAATGAGTTGATTGCAGAAAAGAAGTCTTCTTTCTTATATAAAGCACAAGATGCGAGTGATTTAGAAAATAAACTAACCTTTCTAGTTCAACATGGCTTAATAACCCATCAAAAAGCTTCACTTGAAGTAGCAACACAACTAAATAACATATTAACAGCAGAGTTTGGGCATGGTGGCTTTTTTAATATAAATCAGCTATTGCATCTTTATTAAGTTAGATGGGTCGTTAATTTAATCGATATGTGCAGTTAAACAACACGAGTGCCTACTTTTAATTCAATTGATAAATTAATGAGAATTAGTAGTTGCAAATAAAAATAATATCGCTATTATAGCGCCATCTGAAACGGACACTGAGTCGAAAGACAAAGAATACGTTAAAGATTAAATGTGTGATTGCGGGATGGAGCAGTCTGGTAGCTCGTCGGGCTCATAACCCGAAGGTCGTTAGTTCAAATCTAGCTCCCGCATCCAATCACTTTACCAATAACTATTTATAGTTAATAAAACAATCGCCCTTAACCTATTAAATAAATAGTTAAGACTGGCGATTTTTTTATGTCTGAAATTTGAGATGCATTCCTGCTTGTTACAACTAAAATAATTAAACTTTATTAACTAATAGGCATTTGCATAATAAGTAATTGTATTAACCATAAGTTAATACAATACTAATATTTTAATCCTCAGTTTTATCAACTTTTTCAGATAAAAGGTTTATCAATTGCTCTGTTAGTGATTTTATTTCTTTGAAGTTTTCATGTTTCACTTCTTTTTCTATTTCAGCTGCGACTTTAGCAATCATAGTATATCCAAACATCGCTGCCGCACCAGAAAGGCGGTGAGCGGCTTTAGATAACCCTTCATAATCACTTTGTGCTAAGAGTCCTTTAACAACCGCAGTTTCTTTTATAAATGATTGTTCAAAAACCATTTTCAAATCATCAGGTACAATACTTTCTATGGGATCCATATCAAGTGTTATTGATGTTTGCTTTAAGTGGCGTGCGAGTAATTTAATAAATTGAGGTCGGATGATTGGTTTACTTACATAATCATCAAAGCCTAGACTTAAGTAATGCTCAATCTCATGATTCATTGCATTAGCGGTTAAAGCAATAATAGGGATATTTGCCCCCTGCTCTTTTAGCGCTTTGAATGCTTCAATACCGTCCATTTCCGGCATTTGTATATCTAACAAAATTAGCTGTACATTATTATTTTTATAATGCTCAAGTACTTCAAGACCATTAGTTGCGGTAATAACAGTAAGGCCTAGCTTTTCCAATAACCGCTTCATTAAACGGCGGTTATCATTATGATCATCGGCTAATAATACGGTACCAATCAAACGGTCAGTATTGATAATTTTTTCAACCGTAACCTCAGGCACAATTAAATGCGCGTTCTGGCATTGAGATTCAGATACAGGTAATGATAATGAAAATTTACTACCATAACCTAAAGCACTTTCAGCGTGAATATTACCATTCATCATTAACGCTAATTGTTGTGATAAACAAAGCCCTAAACCAGAACCACCAAAGCGTCTGCTAATAGAGCTGTCGGCTTGAGTAAAATGAGAAAAGATGTGCTTTAACTGTGGTTCGCTAAGTCCGATACCAGTATCTTTAACAGAAAAATTAAGTTGTTTATGATTACAACTAATATGTAAGGTTACATGGCCTTTATATGTAAATTTAATCGCGTTAGAACATAAATTAATTAATATTTGTTTTAGGCGTAATTGGTCAATAGTGATGACATAAGATGAAGATAATTCGTTAACTACCGTAAACACTAAATTTTTCTTTTTAGCTTGTTCAGTAAATAGATTATAAACATCAGTAATAATTGAATTAATATTATGAGGCTGTAATTCCAGTTCTAACTTGTTTGCTTCAATACGGCTTAAATCTAAAATATCGTTGAGTAATGTTAACAAGTGATTACTGTTGTTATAAATAATTTCAACTTCTTTATTTATAAATTCAGGTTCAACATCCCCAGCCATTATAGCTTCTGATTGACCAATAACCGCCGTTAATGGGGTTCTAATCTCATGGCTCATATTAGCTAAAAATTGATTTTTAACATCGTTGCTTTCACGTAAATTTTCCATTAATAACTCAAGTGCTTGCGTACGCTGCTTAACTTTTTTACTTAATCGCTCTTTTAGAATTCGTTCATTACGACTACGATATATGTAAAATGCCGTAATTATAAGTAAGATAAAAATACCTAAACCAAAAGAGTATTTTTGTTCAGTATTTTTAAGTTTAAGCGTTTGTAATTTATCTTTTTGAGTTAATGAATCAATTTGCTGTTGTAAATATTCAGATTCTAATTGCGCTTGATATTGAGTTAGATTAGTCGCTAATATTTTATCTTGTAATTGTTGACTGGCTAATTTATAAGTAGATAAAGCTTCTAGCGCAGATTCAGTTTTGCCTTGGGCTGACAGTATTAACGTCATTATTAATTTATTTTTAACTAATTGTAACGAGTCTTCTGACTTTAATGACATTCGAGTTGCTAATTCAATATTTTCACTAGCTTGAGCATATTGTTTTCGCTCAAATAGTATGATTGACAATCGGTATAGTCCTACTACATGCGCTTGTTCGTTACCACTTTGGCGTGCAATAGCAATACAACGATTAGCATATTCAAAACTTTTTTCGATCATTCCCATACTGTAAAACACATCGGCTAAATTCGACAGTTCTGTTGCAATCGAATAAGTTAACTTCTCTTGTTCATAGTAATTAAGCGCTTTAATATAATATTTTTCAGCTTGCTCTAGATTTCCAGCACTAAAATAAGCAAGACCAGCTTCACTGTATGCATTAGCAATATTAAACTTATCACTATTTTGTAATCGATATTCTATAACTGATTCATACATCGTTATAGCCAAGCCGTAACGATGTAAACGATTGTACAACCCAGCTATGTTGAACTTAACATCCACTTTATCAACTTCATTACCATATTGAATATAGATTTTTTGAGCTTCTTGATAATTAGATAAAGCCATTCCAACATCTCCCATAGCTGCATTAACAAGGGCTATATTATTAAGAAGGTGGGCTTGTTTTAAGAACTCTTGGGTCGACTTAAAATATTCTAACGCTTTATTATAAGCGACCAAGGCTTTGGTATTATCACGTTTATAATAATACATAATGCCAAGTTTTTTATTTGATTGTGCTTCTTCATCAATAAATTGATGACTCTTTGCATGTTCACTTGCTTGAATTAATACCTCAATTGCACTCGCAAGATCATTTAACTTGTAATGTAATTCGGCAGTAGCCATTTGAATTGAAAATCTTTGTGATGGAGTGATATTAGATGACTGTAATAAAGCGGTAGCAATTTTCAGTGCAACATTGGCGTCTTTTTCTGCCAATATATGTGTCAGTTCGATATCAACATTCTTTGTATCTACGAAGGCCTGACACAACGGTGATATTAGTAATATAAATACACAAAGGCATTTTTTAAAACAAGTAATCACATTTCGTCCTTAAAATGATTCAATACAATGAGCTTCAACACGTTATTCATTCTTAAATTTTCAATTGAAACCATAAACATCTAAAATATCAGCTAATAATTGTATCGTCCAATGATTACGGCTTTCCTTTATATAAATGTTACTAATATTAATAAAAATTGAATAATTTCACAGAAAAGACATATTTAATATCATAATTCCTTATTTTAATTCCTTATCTTAGTTAAAAATGAATATCGTAGAAATCTTATAGTTATTTATAATTTTAATGACTTATTCTATTTGGTCAGATTAACTTCCTGTCACTAAAAAACTCATTTTTACCTAACGCCATATAATAATTATTCAAATAAGAATAAACTTCACAACATTATTGAGTTTTAACAGAACAAAGGAATTAAAATGCAATTCAAAAAACTAGCCGTTATTACAACGAGTGTTGTCATTATTAGTTTAGCTGTCAGTACCCTACTTTTCGATAACACAAGTATCGCAATAAAAAACATAGATGGCTTTATCGCTAAAAGCAATATTGATAAATCATCAGAGCAATGGAAGTTAGATCTCGCTAAACCACCTATGCAAACTTTTGATGAAGGGAAATCATATACTTGGAAGCTAGAAACGACTGAAGGAATTATTGATATTCAATTAATGCCAAAGTCTGCGCCAATGCATGTTACTAGTACTATTTACCTTACCCGTTTAGGTTTCTATGACGACATCGTTTTTCACCGTGTTATCACAGACTTTATGGCACAAGGTGGCGATCCGACAGGAACAGGTCGTAGTGGACCGGGATATGTCTATCCTGGTGAATTTTCTGGTGAGTTCTTACATACCCAAGCAGGAACGTTAAGCATGGCTAATTCAGGGCCGGGTACTGATGGCAGCCAGTTCTTTTTAACGTTTAAACCTACACCTTGGTTAGACGGTAGACACACTGTTTTCGGACGAGTAGTTAGTGATATGCAGCCATTAAAAGCACTTGAATCGTTTGGTAGTCGATCAGGAAAAACATCTAAAGAGCTTAAAATAATCAAAGCGAGCATTGTTGTAGAATAATCTTTATAGCCGTGCTTTTAGTTGCCATAAATAAAACTAAAAGCACTCATTTTTAATAATTAACAGGTTATGAAGTAAATATCGTATCTACTTAATTGATTCTGTTTTTCTAACAAACACTTCTTGATTGTTCATCGTATTAAAAAACATCTTAATAGCCTTCACTTCTTCTTCGTTTAACTTAATACCTAATTGATGCCATCCAGTATCTTTAATTGCTTGTTCAATCGTATTCACCGCGCCGTCATGAAAATATGGCGGCGTGTTGTTTACGTCTCGTAGCGACGGCACTTTAAAGAAAAAATTATCTGAAGCATTACCCGTTACTTGTGCTCTCCCCTTATCAATTGTATTTGGGTATGGATTCACCAATCCCATTTTCATAATAAGCTGACCGCCAAGTAATGGTCCGTTATGACAACCTACACAGCCTTTATTAATAAAAACGTTTAAGCCATTTTTTTCAACTGAGCTAATGGCGTTTTTATTACCAGCTAGGTAATCGTCAAACCGATCTCTTGATATTAATGTACGTTGAAACGCCGCTAACGCTTTGGCAATATTTTCAATATTAATAGGCAAAGCTTGATTAGGAAATGCACTTTTGAACGCTGTTAAATAATTTTTATCATTGAGTTTATTAATAACATCGGTTTCAGACAACATGCCCATTTCTTTTAGATTAAAGATAGGAAGCGGCGCTTGCTCTTCTAATGTTTTTGCACGCCCATCCCAGAATTGGGCAAAATGTAGACCCGCGTTCCAAGTCGATGGCGCGTTACGCGTACCAGCTTCACCAAATGCACCGACAGATACAATTGAGTGATCAACACCAGCGCCGCCATTTAAAATATTATGACAGCTATTACAAGATTGCGTATTTGTACCTGACAATGACGTATCGAAATATAATTGCTCGCCTAAATTAATTAATGCAGTAGTGTCTTTTTCACTACCCGGCATAGCAATAGGAAGCGGACTAAAAAAAGAAAGTACCGTGTCATCAATAGAAAAATGGGCGTCAGTTTTGAGATCAACTTGAGCAGCGCTATTAAATATAAAGAACAACAATACCAACGATAAATAATACTTCATCATGCTTCCGTTTTTATTAAATAAGGATAAGAACGATTAATAAGACCTTGAACTCAACTATTAAGTACAATTAATTATGAGTCGGCATAGTTAATTTATTAATAGGATTATAGCGCTCTATAATATCTCAACATTATCGACTGATGTAACAAATATTATTACCTCTATGAATTAGTTAACTATTAGTGAATACTTAGGCCATTATTTATATTAATTAGAGCGATTCGTATGTCGTCAAATAGTCAGTTTTCATTGTTTTCACAACGCCGTTTCTTGCCTTATTTTATTACTCAGGCATTAGGCGCGTTTAACGATAATTTATATAAAAACACCCTACTACTCTTTATTGCTTTATTTACGTTACATGACCAACAACAAACTACGTTATTAACCAATATAGCGGCTGGATTGTTCATTTTACCTTTCTTTTTGTTCTCAGCTATTGGTGGTCAAATTGCCGATAAATTTGAGAAGTCATCACTCATTCGAATTATTAAACTCGCCGAAATTGCCATTATGTGTGTAGGTGGTTTGGCCTTAGCGTGGGAACAAACTAACTTAATGCTCGTAGCCTTATTTTTAATGGGTACACAATCAGCCTTTTTTGGTCCTGTTAAGTTTTCGTTATTGCCACAACACCTCGATAAACGCGAATTAGTTGGCGGTAATGGCTTGATTGAAATGGGCACGTTTTTAGCTATTTTAGGCGGTACGATTGCAGCAGGGTTATTATTTGAATTTGAAAAAGCACTTATTATTGTAGCTGTTGCTGTTGTCGCATTTGCAGTCTTAGGGTATTTAGCAAGTCGTTCTATCCCTAACGCGCCTGCAAATAATCCTGCGCTTGTCATTAATTACAATCCGTTTACGAGTATCAAACAAACCATTTCTCAGATTAAACAAGAACGTGCATTGTTATTGTCAATCTTAGCGATTAGTTGGTTTTGGTTTTTAGGCGCAAGTTACCTAACGCAATTCCCTGCCTTTGCATTACGAAACTTAGGCGGCAACACGCAATTAGTTACCCTACTATTAGTGGTATTCTCATTTGGTGTTGGCTTAGGTTCTATGCTGTGTGAACGCTTATCTGGTAACACAATTGAACTAGGTATTATCCCTATTGGCTCGATTGGTATGAGTATATTTGGCATCGACTTTTACTTTGCCGCGCAAACATTAACTGTTATTGAAAACATGTCAGCGATGGAGTTTTTAAGTCACTCATCTAACTATCGTTTACTCATCGATTTATTATTATTAGCTGTCTTTAGTGGTATTTACATTGTGCCATTAAACGCGCTAATTCAAACACGTGGCGACGATAAATTCCGAGCACAAATAATTGCCGCTAATAATGTATTCAATGCTTTATTTATGGTGTTAAGTGCTGTTATTGCCATTGTATTACTGTCTATTTTAGAGCTTAGTATTGCCGAATATTTCTTAGTGTTAGGCATCGCTAATTTATTGGTCGCTGGCTATATTTATTGTCAGGTTACTGAGTTTGTATTGCGTTTCATTATTTGGATATTAAGCCACACGATGTATCGCGTTAAAAATCACGGCATGATAAATATTCCAACAGAAGGTGCAGCTGTTTTAATTTGTAATCACGTCAGTTTTGTTGATGCCCTATTAATTGCAGGTAGCTCACGTCGCCCAGTGCGTTTTGTTATGGATAAAACCATTGCCAATATGCCTGTGATGAAATATGTATTTAAGTGGGCTAAAACTATTCCAATTTGTTCACCGAGACAAGATATTGATACTTACAATCGAGCATTCGAACAAATTAAACAAGACTTGGATGATGGTGAATTGATTTGTATTTTTCCTGAAGGAAAGATTACTAAAGACGGGCTACTAAATGTATTTAAACCCGGTATTACAAAAATATTAGACAATAATCCAGTACCAGTTATTCCAATGGCATTAACAGGCTTATGGGGATCATTCTTTAGTCATAAAGACGGTTATGCATTCACCAAAAAACCTCGTCGCTTTTGGTCAAGAGTAGGATTAGTTGTTGGGCAACCGATTGCAGCAACAGATGCTAAACCAGCCCATTTACAAGAAGTTGTTCAGGAGTTAATTGATAAGAATTAATTTATTAATAAATTAAATTATCGTGCAGTGATATCTATTACTGCACGAACTTTTTTATTCACTTTCTTTACGATCTTTCTTTGTATATTTTCTTTGCTAAGTCGGGTAAATCATCCGTTAATCCCATCGCATGTTTAATAAATACTTCTTTCGCAGGTTTAACCTTGTCTACCGCCACTAACCCGATATCACGGATTAGTTTTTTTACAGGATTACTACCAGCAAAAAGTTGCTTAAACCCTTCCATCGTAGCAATCATCTGCATGGCTTCGCTTTTACGCCAGCGCTCAAAATAACGTAGCGAACTTAGCTCACCAATATCTTTACCTTGTTTGTGCTTTTCTAATAATTCTTGCGCCAGTGCTGCTGCATCTAAAAAGCCCAAATTAGCGCCAAGTCCCGCTAATGGATGAATGGTATGAGCCGCATCACCAATGAGTGCAACACGTTGTTTTACGAACGATTGAGCGTAGCGCATTGTAAGTGGAAACACGCCACGTGGTGATTTAACTTGGCAATAACCTAAACGGTTATCAAAAGCTGCAGTTAATCGGCGGTTAAACTCTAGTTCATCGCACGCTTGTAATTCTTGTGCATCGTCTGGTGCTAATGACCATACAATTGAGCATAGATGACTTGAAGATTGAGTATCTGAAGATGAAGAAGATTCACTTAACGGCAAAAAGGCCAAAATACCTTCTGGTGAGAATATTTGACGCGCTGTATTATCGTGAGGCATATCGGTTTCAATCGTTGCTACTACAGCGTTATGACCATAATCCCAACTCGTTAATTGAATATCAGCTTGGCGTCGTAGCCATGAATTAGCACCGTCAGCACCGACAACTAATTTACTCGTTAATGATTGTGTAAGATGTTTATTATCATCATTTGCACCAACCAGCGTTATCCACGCTTCACGTTCTCCCATTGCTACACTTTGACAATGAAACGGATTAAAGATAGTTACATTGCTTGCCGCTTCAACCGTTTTCCATAACGCTTGTTGCACAATATTATTTTCAACGATGGTGCCTAACGATTGCTCTTCAGTACTTTTTAGCGTGCTAGCGTCAAAGGCTATTTTACCAAAACTGTCCTTTTCCCACACGCTCATGGCGCTATAAGGTTGATGACGATTGTTGCTAATATAAGGCCATGCGCCAATATTAATCAGTAAATTTTTGCTCGCTTGTGACAAGGCACTTACCCGAATATAATGCTCAGGCGTGATTGTTACATTAGGTGTTTTACCTTCAATAACAGCAACGGTTAAATCGCTATCAGCCAGAGCACTAGCTAGTGCTAAACCGACTAAGCCACCGCCAATAATTGTTACATCAAATGATTGAATATTCATAGGTTAAAACTACCTTATTGAGAAACGCGTGAGGTTGAACTTTTTGCATCTGATAATGGTTTAAGTCTTGGTAAATTATGTCGCCACCCTAACATTTGTTCTGCCACAGGCTTTTTCAACACAGTTAAACAATCGCTTAATTGCAATGCTGCGTTACGTGCAATGACTAATGGAAAATGCGAATTTGAAAATAACGACACCAAACTACTCGTCGCATTAATCGTTTGAGCTTGATCATCACTTCGTGATTTTTGATAATGACTCAACACATTATGACCACCAATATCTTGCTTGTTAATCACCGCTTGTGAAATTTGATGAATAAGTGCGGCAACATCACGCAAGCCTAAATTAAACCCTTGGCCAGCAATTGGATGAAGTGCTTGCGATGCATTCCCCACTAAAGCAGTACGATGATGAGTATGGCTATTGGCCACATTTTGAATCAATGGGTAACTTACTCGTTTACCTGTTTTAGTCAATGTGCCTAGTCTAAAACCAAAAGCTTGCTGTAAACGCGCTAAAAACTCATCATCATTTAATGCCATAACGTCATCAACACATTGACTATTCATCGACCAAACAACTGAACTACGACCTTGTGACATTGGTAAAAAAGCCAGTGGGCCTTGGTCGGTAAAACGCTCAAACGCCTCACCATGATGAGGAGCCGATGTCGTGATATTAGCGATGATTGCTGATTGATTAAATTGAGTGATTTTTTTATCAATATTAAGCAATGAACGCACCTTAGAAAAAGCACCATCAGCCGCCACAATTAACTTAGCACTAATGCATTGGTCATCACTTAAAACCACATCAACACTGTCTTGGTTTTGGGTGAGCTCTTTAATGCTATTGGGCTTAAACCATGTAATGTTTTTATTGTTTTCATTTGAACTAAGTTTGTTAGTCAGTAAGCGGCCACTATCAGATAATTCAACGACATAACCTAAGTTATCAACATTGTGTTCTTCTGGTAAGATATTCGTATGACCAAAATGATGGCGATCTGTTATTGATATTTTATTAATAGGAGTAACTAATGATTCATAGTCTTTCCATAAACCAAGTTGCTCTAGTATTTGACGTGAACCGTAAGAAAGTGCAATCACGCGAGCATCAAATCCAGCGTGAGAATGGTCATCAACTGACGCTTCAATAATGGCAATATTTAGGGCGTATTCTTTACCTAAAATAGCATTAAGTCCCCATGCCAAAGTTGCCCCCGCCATGCCGCCGCCATTAATGATTACATCAAAACTTTTATTAGCTTTAATTTCATCATTAACTTCGCCATTAAATTCTTTATCGAGTTCTGCAGTCACGTTCTACTTCCTCATTAATGCTTCAATATCATCAACAGTTTTTACTACAGCAGCAGTTAACACTTCATTGCCTGTGTCAGTAATTAATAAATCATCTTCAATGCGCACACCAATATTATGCCATTTGGGATCTACA
>CALJMY010000041.1 GCA_937981905.1 uncultured Enterobacterales bacterium | reverse complement strand
GGTTATTTAACTCTTTGACTAACGGTTGAATTTCTCTCATCAATTGCTGAAATTGGCTTAAGCTTTCTTCAATTTCACTGTAGACAGGCGCTTGTTGATTATAACTATCTAGCGTAGTACTTAACTTCTCTAATGTGTTGTTGATAGATTCAGGAATAGCTTGCGTTTTTTGATTACTAACTAACGTTTTAACTTCAATAATAGCTTCATTTAATCCGAGTATAGTTTTATTCGCATTTTCTAAGATAGTATTAACGTTGCTCACCGTTTTATCTATAGGCATTGTTGAAAACTTATCTAAAATTGCAAAGACTTTTTCTTCTATTTGAGCTAAAGATCCAGACATACTTGGAATAACAGGTTTTCCGTTATATAAATTATCTAAATTAGAATCAGATTGAATAGCATAATAATCAAGATCGACAAACAAACTTCCTGTTAGTAAACTTCCTGATTTCAATGCTGCACGCAATCCTTGTTCAATAGACGTATTAAAAAATTCATTTACTTTTTCGATAGATGATTCGTCATCAGAAAAACCTAATCTAGCTGGTTCAAGTTTAATAAGAACAGGAATTCTTTGCCCATTTTCTGCTGTTCTAATTGTTAATGTGCTATCAATGTTAGCAACAGTTCCGACTCTAATCCCTCTATATTCAACAGGTGCACCAACACTTAACCCTCTTATTGAATCTTCAAATAAAACCATTAACTCTTTTGATTTATATTGACGTCGTTCGTAAACACTATCTTTATCTGGATAAAGAATGTGGTTTTTACCAGTGTCAATTAATCCACCTAGTGGTAAATCTGTAGGCACATCAAATGTAACGCCGCCACTGATAATAGATTCTAGAGAGCCAATATTTACTTTAATACCTTCAGTATCAGCTTTAAAATCAATACCGCTACTATTCCAAAAATACGTATTACTTGTTAATAATTCACTATAAGGTGATTTAACAAAAACTTGATAATGCACTTCACGATTTTTAATATCAAATGTTGATTTTTCAACCTTACCGACTTCGAAACCGCGATACAGAACAGGCTCTCCAATACTTAAAGAATCACCTTTTTCACTGACAAGATTTAAACGTAAGCCCTGAACCCCTACAGCACTAATTGGTTCTTGTTCTAGGCCAACAAATTCATTGCTAACAGATTCATCACCAATACTTGGTACAAATTCAATATAAGCTCCCGATGCTAACGTACTTAAACCAGAAATACCGCCATTTCCAATACGGGGCTTAACAACCCAAAAATGTGAAACATCGTTTAGTAAATGAGACACTTGTTTATCAAGTTTTACATGAACAATAATGCCATCCTCATGCAATCTAACTTTAGTTACATATCCTACGTCTACATTCAACGTTTTAACACGTGTTTTTCCGGCTTCTAAACCTTCCGCGTTAGCAAAAGTAATTGTAATTTCAGAACCACGATTGACATAAGCATCAACCATCATCCAACAAGCAATAGCCAATGCAACAAATGGAATGAACCATATTTTTGAAATACGGTTGTGACTTTTAATCTTAGCAGTAATAGGTGATGCTTCAATATGCTCAGGCATAGTAAGTTCTCTATATAAATATGATTATTAATTGGTTTTATTTAACAGGCTATTTTGTTTTTTATTATGTTCATCCCATAAAATACGAGAATCAAAAGACTTAGCTGACATGATAGTTAATATAACCACTCCAGAAAATGCGATGGCGCCACTACCAGGTTGTACATTTACTAAATGCTCTAATTGTATTAATGCTACTAAAATTGCAACCACGAACAAATCGACCATAGACCACCGACCGATTAATTCAGTCAAAAGGTACAGTTTTAATCGTTTATGGGGACATAATATATGTGAGAAATAAACAGAAAAGCACAATAGTAATAAAATAAGAAATTTAATAATTGGAACAAGTACACTCGCGATAAATACAATAACAGCAACAGGGTGCGAACCATCTTGCCATAACAATATAATTCCTCCTAAAATAGTACTGTGTTCAACCTGTCCTAGCTTTTCAGTAACCATCATTGGCCATAAATTAGCTGGAATATATAATAATAATGCAGTAAACAAATATGCCATCGTCATTTGTAAACTTTGAGGTTTTCTTAAATGTAGTTGTGTTTGACACCGTGGGCACTTAACTTCTGTAATAGGCGAAACTAAACTACAAGAATGACAATTAGCAAAGCCTTTAGCAGCAGCTGAGTTATGACAATAATGTGTCATATATGAGCCTCATCTATCCAACTCCAAAATTGATAACGATCGACTAAGGTTAAAATTTTAACATAGCAAAAACAAAACACAGAATACGTCCAGAATGACCATCCTAAATCTATTTGTGCAATTGCAACCAATTTAATTAAACTCACTAAAATTCCTACTAAAAAAACTTCAACCATAGCCCAAGGCATCATTAAAAATATTAATCGTAGTAAACTTGTTTGTGACCATTTACCAACTCCCGTTTTTAGAGAAAAAATAAACAATACAATAAAACATAATATCATCACGGGTAATATAAATATAAAAATAAAAACGAGTATTGCTAATATTTTGTAGTCATCAAAATATAACTTGTTAGCACTACTAAATAAATCTAGCTGGCTTATATGTCCACTTAAATTTAATGTTAACAAATCAAATTGAGTCGTTAAAAAAAGAAAAATAAGACCTGTAATTGCAAATGCTAATAAACGATTAATAGCATTAGGATCTAAACGCGTTAGTTTGTGGTTACATCTCTGACAAAGCGCACAATCTCCAGTTTTAATAGCCGGAGAACTCATTAAAAAATCACAATGGTGGCAAGCAATCATAGATTTTTTTTTCATAAAAAACATCCAATAAAATTAATGATATAGCATTCATTAATGCACATAACACCCAGTCTGATAAATAACAAACACACCGTTTGATGCAATTACACTTATTAATGGTTTTCTCATTTAATTGTCATTGTAACATACCTTTATGAGTGATATTTGTTCAATTAGACAAAAGAACTATTGACACACTGTTACGTTCATGCCAAATATAGATACATAACCTACCGCGAATTAAAGGAGATAATGAAAGTTAGCATTTCAATTTTAATTATAAAAGGAACACAAATTTATGTATAAAGTAAACATCAGTGGTCAACACGTTTCAGTTTCAGACGAAGTAGTTAAATATGTTGAAGAAGCAATCGCAAACCTAGAAAGGTTCAGCGATCAAATCACCAGTGTGAATGTAAATTTCACCACAGAAAAACACGATACACATAAAATAATTGCCGAAGCGCAAATACATATTCCAGGAGCCGATATTTTCGCAACATCTACGGCAGACCGACATATTACAAGTGCAATTGATGGTTTAATTAGTAAATTAGAAAATCAAATGCGTAAACATAAAAGTAAACACTTAAACAAATCACATTCAGGTAATAAAGTAATTAGTGAAACACCTGAAGAGCGCGAAAAGCAAGACGAATTTAATGAACTTGTTGATCGTGGTGTTGTAACAGATTAAATTATGTTACTCAGTGTAGGTTGAGTTAAGCTCAACCTACTTTACTAACATTACTTACCGCCAAATCTATTTAATTCATACTGCATCATTAACGTTTTTAATTTTATTCCTTCTCTAGCGCCAAAAATAACCATTCCATCATCAGTTTCTTTACCTAATAATAAATATTCATTTTTAATCGAAAAAATAATTTTATCTTTATTTGTTCGCCATTCAGTAGGAAACAACCACACTTGAGAACAATCCTCCTCCCAACGTGTTTCAACATAAGCATTAGTATTGTTTTCAATATCTTCCAGTTTCTTAAATACTAAACCAGAATAAGCACAAATATCACCATCACATTTTTCATTGTAATAGGTAAATAAACGTCCTCTAAAAATATAATCAGCTTGTTGCATAGCTTGTAAAAACAAAGCATCTTGTTTTTTTTCAGTAGGAAGCGATTCTGGTATGTCACAAAATGAATCCGCAGCTGCCACACTAAATGATATACACACACTGCTAATTGTTAAACACAACATACGTGATAGCTTTTTTAAATTCAATTTTAATTCCAACTCTCATTCATAGTTTTTAAATTATAAACGAATAAATAATAACGAGGTAGCCTTATTATTAACCTTATTTAGCACATTTAAGTTTTGGAATCAGTGCCATCAAAATATCTTCGAGTTGTTCAAGGGCTTCTTCTTTTGCCATTTCAATATCTTCTAAAGATAAGGGTAATTTAGTTTCAAATACTTCACTATTAAAATTAACTTTTCCCATATTATTGGGACTTAATGAAGTGATGTCAGGAAAGTATTGATTCGCAATTTTATTGGCTAAAGATACAACTCTACATTCTTGTACAAATTCAGTACTGCTTTCGGGCTCATTATAATATGAAACAACATCAATCAACCAATTAGGTAATTTCCATGTTTTACACAATGCAGCACCAATATCATGATGATTAAAACCTAAAACTTTTTGTTCAGCTACTAGAGGTTCAATTTCAAATTTTGAGACTAATTCGCACACTTTAAGAGCTTTAGTACTCAACATAGTAAAATAAATTAATTGACCAACATCGTGAACTAAGCCCGCTGTATGTAAACGATCGGCATTAGGTAAATAACTGTATAAAGCTAATCTTTTTGCAATTAATCCCGTAAAAACACTATGGCGCCAAAAAGCTTCAATATTAATATTGCTATTTGACAATTTAGACATTGCATCAACAATTACCGTCGTTAAAATTAACTCTTTAAACTTTTGATGCCCAATAATCGAAATAGCATGATCTATGCGTTCAATTTTACGAGGTAAATTATACAAAGCACTATTAACTACCCTTAAAACCATTACTGTCATCGCTAAATCACTGCTAACAATAGTAGCTAAGCTGTTAGAATCTGTAGATTCTTGCTCTAGTAAATAACAACATTTATGATAGGCTTGAGGCAATGATGGCAGTGCGTCTATTTTTTCAATGAGTAAATTAAAGTCCATTACATGCTTAAAAATAATAACAATAACTAAATTTTATCACACATCATTTAGCTACTATTATATAAATTACTATTAAACCCTATCTCACCTGAATGATTCATTTTATATATTCAATCTGATAAAAATTATGATGCTACGAATAATTGATAGAAATAGAATAAAGTACTTCCCCCTCTCCTAAAGTTTGATGAAAACGATCATTCTTTATATTTAGTATTACAATTACTAATAATAGGTGGTTGCTTGACCCTATAAATTAACAAGATATAATTAAAGATAACGGACTAATATTGAAGTGATTTAAATGCTCTTATACGCATACATAAAACAACGTTTAGAAACACTATTTACCACTTCAAACCTATCTAACTTAACTAATGTCTCTTTTTTCGCTCGAAATGCGATACAAGTTTTATGTTTTACCCTTTTGGTATTGATATCTTCGACTCTACACTCTCAAGAAAAAAACATTTCATCTAATCAAAATACTATTGAATATGAAAACCTATTAAATACAGGTAATTCTTTTTATAAAGACAAACGCTACAACGCTGCATTAGAACAATATACACAATCACTAAAATATCTATCACGAGATGATAAAAAGACGCTAAAACACTTAGGGATTATTTATACAAAAATAGCTCAAACATACAAACGTCTAAAAGACAGAAAGAAAACTAGTCATTTTTATAAAAAATCTCTTGATATATTTACACGGCTAAATAATAAAAAATATATGGCTCGTACGTTAAATACACTTGCGGAAGCAGAAAGGTATTTAAATAATTTAGCTGTAGCTTTAGATTACTCAACGCAAAGTTTAGAGTTACATAAAACAATTAATGACCCGAAAGGGTATGCTAAAGCATTGACAGGGGCTGGTATTATTTATCGTCATATAGGGCGTTATGAAAAGTCTCTTATTCACATTCGTCAAGCATATGAATATTACAAAAAAATAAACGACTATAGCGCAATAGCTAAAACAGCGAACGAAATTGCCAATATATATATACACTTGGAACAATTTGATCAAGCTAGACTCTTTTTTGAAGAAACAATAAAACTTCCCGAAGAAAAATTAGCATTAAGAACGCTTGCCTCTGCATCAAGAGAAATGACCGTTATTGAATATAAGAATAAGCATTACCAATCCGCTATGTTTTATGCGAAGAAAGCTTATAAGTTATACAAAAAAATGGATAACAAATTAAAAGAATCTTTAACTGCGCGCATGATTGCAAATATTTATCGTGTCCAAAAAAATGATATAAATGCTATTGATTTTTATAAACGTTCGATGGTTATTGCAATAGAAATTGGTAATGAAACATATCAAATAGAAGCACAAATCCCCCTCGCTAGCATGCTTATAACTAAAGACACCACTAAAGCTATTAATTTACTTAGATCTTCATTAGAAATTGCTATAAAAATTAAAAATGAAAAACAAACATTGATTAGTTATCACAAACTGAGTAAAGCTGAAGAATACCGAGGGAATTTTAAAAAAGCATTAGATTACGCCAAAAAAGAAATTATTTTAGCTAGAGTAATTCAAAACAAAGCTGAGGATAAAAAACTCACCTTGGCAAAGGCTGCATTATATTCTCATAAAATAGAAATTGAACTAGAATCATTAAGAGAGAAAACAAAATTAGATAGACTTGAATTGATAAAGAAAAATAACGAAATTGAAATTGGAGATCAAGCAAGAACGATTAATGAATTAAAATTAATAAAAAACAAATATGCAAGTATTGCATTAGTTTTCTTATTAGTAATATGTCTATTTTTAATAGGATTTGTTTATCGACGATTTATAGCATCGAAAAAACAAAATAAACAACTTAATTACCTAGCATCACGTGATTCCCTTACAAATTGTTATAACCGTCGTAGTTTATTCGAATTCATGAAAGAATATCTGGCAAGTACTAAGTTAGATGATCAATATTGTATTATTATGGTAGATATAGATCACTTTAAAAAAGTTAATGATACTTATGGGCACAACACAGGCGATTCAGTCATTCGTGGTTTCGCGTCTGTTTTACAAAGCATTGTTACTCAGGACGATATTGTTGCGCGTTTTGGCGGCGAAGAGTTTTGTATCGTTCTACATCAAGCCTCTTACCAGAAAGCTATGTTCGTTGCTGAAAGTATACGTAATAAAATAGAAAATAGTGTTTTTGACAATGTTACCGTTACTAGCAGCTTTGGTATAACATCACTTCAATTTGGGGCACAAACCCCTAGAGAGCTAATTGAGCAAGCAGATTTAGCGCTCTATAAATCTAAATCGCTTGGCCGTAATAGAGTTACTTTATGGAATAAATCATTCAACAAAAATCCCATCTAATTCTTAAGTGAAATATGAGAATGCGTAAGAATTCACTTTAATTGTAACTCTTTATAAAATAATATTAGCTTTATACATTGATCTCATATCTACTTAAATATCATAATAAAACACTCAGAGCTTATTAACATAGTTCACTGCTTGACCGCTTGAATTAACAAGATATAATTTAATTTAATGGATTATATTTAAGTGATTACAATGGTTTTATACGCATACATAAACAAGCGACGTAAAATAGCATTTACAATGTCAGATATTTTTAACTGCAATCCTTTAATTAACAGATCTGTAATAAAAACAATATTTTTATCTACCTTAATATTATTTTCTTTTTTAGCTATATCACAAGAAAACAATGATCAAACTCTAACCAACGTATCCGCTATTGAAACTAAACAAAGTATCGTTAAAACATCTAAAAAAACTCAATCTAAGAATATATTAGAAAAAGCAAATTCTTATTACAAAAATAAAAATTATAATGATGCGATTGAATTGTACACACAACATCTAAAGTATTTACAAGGTACTGACCAAACGACACAGAAACGTTTAGGCGAAACATATACCCAAATAGCAGAGTCATACAAACGCGTTAAAAACAGAGAGGAATCAGCTGTTTTTTATAAAAAATCCCTTGATATTTTTACGACGTTAAATGATAAAAAGCTAATGGCTCGCACATTAAAAACACTTGCTGAAACGGAGCGATATCTAGGAAATTTAATTATAGCGTTGAATTATTCGACTCAAAGTTTAGAAATATATGAAACTATTAATGAACCTAAAGCACACGCTAGAGCATTAATGGCAGCAGGTATTATTTACCGACACATAGAACGTTATGAAAAGTCTCTAATGCATATCCGTCAGGCTTATTTATATTATAAAGAAGTAAACGATCATAACGGAATAGCAAAAGCATCAAACGAAATGGGAAATATATATATACGATTAGAACAATTTAAATTGGCTAAGTTTTTTTTTCAAGAAACGATAAAAATTCCAGAAGGACAATTAGAGTTAAAAACGATTGCGGCGGCATTAAGATCAATGGCTGTTATAGAATTTAAACATGAAAATTATCAGCGAGCTATGTTTCATGCTAAAAAAGCATATCAAATATACCAAGAAAAAAATGAAAAATTGAAAGAGTCAGTCACAGCTCGGATTATTGCCAATATTTATCGTGCACAAAAACAAGATATTAATGCCATTGATTATTATCAAAGATCGATGTCTATTGCTATAGAAGAAAACAGTGAAAAACAACAAATAGAAGCTCAATTACCTCTCGCTGAATTGCTAATAATTCAAGATGTTAACAAGGCTATTAATCTTCTTACTTCAGCATTAGATATTGCAATAAAAATTAAAGATAAAAAGCAAGAATTTCATGGTTATCATAAACTTAGTCTTGCAGAAGAATATCGAAAGAATTTTGAGAAAGCATTATATTATGCAAAAAAAGAGATCGCTTTAGCCAAAGTAATTCAAAAAAAAGCTGAAGAGAAGGAAATAACCTTAGCAAAAGCTACTTTATATTCTCATAAAATAGAGATTGAATTAGAATCATTAAGAGAAAAATCAAAACTTAATGAGCTTGAATTAGCTAAGAAGAATGACGAAATAGAAATTGGAGATCAATCCAGAACTATTAATGAATTAAAACTAACAAAAGACAAATATGCCAGTGTTGCATTAACGTTCTTAATAGTCATATGTATACTTTTAGGATTAGTTATTTATCGACGTTTTATAGCGTCAAAAAAACATAATAAAAAATTAAACTACCTAGCATCAAGAGACTCTCTTACTAATTGCTATAACCGCCGTAGTTTATTTGAATTTATGGACGAATACCTTGCAAGACCAAAGTTAGATCTCGAGTATTGTATAATTATGGTGGATATAGACCACTTTAAAAAAGTGAATGATACTTACGGGCACAATGTAGGTGATTCTGTAATCCGTGGATTCGCTTCTACTTTACAAAGCTGTATTCGTCAAAACGATATCGTAGCTCGATTTGGTGGCGAAGAGTTTTGTATTATATTACATCAAGTAACTACAGAAAAGGCGATGGCTATCGCCGAGAATATGCGTAACAAAATAGAGATGAGTACGTTTGACAATGTTAATGTTACTAGTAGTTTTGGTATAACATCGCTTCAATTTGGAGCCCAATCGCCTAAAGAGTTAATTGAACAAGCAGATTTAGCGCTCTATAAATCCAAATTTTTCGGTCGTAACAAAGTCACTTTATGGACTGAATAATTCAAATATAATCCTTAATTATAGCTATAAATGACTATTCTATGATTACTAATAATAGTTACGAATAGTCGCTACTAATTTAGTTTTATTATATTAAGTAGGCACACCACTATGAAATTTAAAGTCAGTATCAGGACTTAAAATCAACTCAGCTTCAACTTTTCCAAAGTGGGTAATTCGGTCACTAATATCTTTTCCAGCGACTTGTTCTGCCAATGCTAGATAATCTTGATAATGACGCGCTTCAGACTTTAATAACGACACATAAAATTTATTTAAGTCATCATCTAAATGAGGGGCGATTTTGGCGAATCGTTCACAAGAACGAGCTTCAATATAAGCACCACAAATTAACTTATCAATTAACGTTTCAGGTTCATGAGTAATAACATTAGACATCATGCCTTTTGCGTAACGACCAGCGGCTGTATTTTCAAAGGGAATATTTCGCTCTTCCATAATTTCTAATACTTGATAAAAATGATGTAATTCTTCTTTAATTAACAACACCATTTTATCAATCAAACTTTGTGCAAAAGCAGAATCATTTTTTGGCAATACAGACTTAGATAATGCATCTTGATTAGCTAATAGCTCTAAACTTCCTTCATTACGATATAGGTATGCTTCGTAAGGCTGAAACCATTGAGCCAAAATTTTACCACTCTCTTTATCAACCGCATATTTACGAATAAAATGCATTGCTGTTTGCGCTGCTTTTAATTCACACGCTAAATGATCTCGTAATATCATCGACA
>CALJMY010000040.1 GCA_937981905.1 uncultured Enterobacterales bacterium | reverse complement strand
TCTTCTAAATATTTATGCGGAAAATGTAATGATTTTACCGGCACATTTTTTAGCTCAGGCAAATACATACGTATGAACTCACCATCAGGATCAAACCTTTCACTCTGACGAATAGGATTAAACACTCTAAAATAAGGCTGTGCGTCACACCCTGTACTTGCAGCCCATTGCCATCCACCATTATTAGCTGAAAAATCACCATCAATTAATTGCTGCATGAAATAACGTTCACCCCAGTGCCAATCAATAAGTAAATGCTTGGTTAAGAAGCTAGCAACAACCATACGTAACCGATTATGCATCCATCCTGTTGTGTTTAATTGACGCATTGCGGCATCAACTAATGGGTAACCAGTGTTGCCGTCACACCATGCATCAAAGTTGGATTGGTCATTATGCCAAGGCAGCTTTTCATAACGTGGCTGAAAGCATTCCCCTTTAGCTAGTTGTGGAAAGTGGTATTGCAGATGTCGATAAAAATCGCGCCATACAAGCTCGTTGAGCCATGCGAAATCTTTGTTTTTCATGTCATTAAAAATGAGTGGAGAATGTTGTAATAATTGAGCCATTACTTCATTGACACTAATGACACCTATCGCTAAATAAGCCGATAACCCGCTCGTTCCTTTTTTAGCTGGAAAGTCTCTTTCATCGTGATAATGGTCGTGTTTATCTTCAAAAAAAAGCGCTAAGCGTTGGTTACGAACTTGAGAAGCAAGTGGCCATTTACTAGCAATTTTTCTAGCAGAATCATTATTGGTAAAAATATGTTTGCTTGTCGATTGTTCTTGCGCTGAAAGTGAAGGACCTACAGCGTTAGGTAGACCGTAAGGTGCATATTGTTGAACAGATGCTTGCCTTAGCCACGCTTTTTTAAATGGCGTAAATACTTTAAACATCTCACCGTGCAAAGCACGAACAGTACCTTTTGCAACAACCACATCAGACTCATAAAGACTGAAACTAATATCACCTTGCTGAACCTTTACGTCACGATTTACTTCGTTTAGCTCTGGCTCGCCATTCGCAAAAATTTGAGTAACATTATGATTTTCACAATAACGATTTAATGTAGCTATTTGACCATCAAAATCATCCGCTTCAATAACATCTAAATGAACACCAAGCTGGGCTAGACTATCGCTTAATTCATTAACGTGATTTTCAATAAAAGCTATTTTTATATCGCCAACATCATGCTTGTTCCATTGCGTTGATGTCGACATAAAAAGGGCTTTACAAGGCCCTTTAGACATAGCATTTAATAACGCTAAATTGTCATGCACTCGTAAGTCATTACGAAACCACATTAAGTTCATCTGTTCATCCAATCCAAAATATCTAAATTAACGGTGAAATTAGTAACCATATCTCAACTTTAAATCTGCAGGGTAAGGTGCAAGATAAACTTGTGATGACAAATATGCTTGGTCATCGCTACCACGTAAATAATGATTAATCAGCGTGAGTGGCACCAACAGTGGCACTAAGCCAAGTCGATATTCTTCAATTTTTTCAGATAATTCTTCTTTTTGAACTTTATCTAGTACTTTTTTAAAGTAACCCTGCATGTGGAATAATGTATTAGCATGCGATTTTGTATTAGCTAAGTGAGTAAGCCCCGCCATTAATCCTGCAATATATTCATCGCCTAACTCGTCAACAGGTAATGTACTTTGTCCTAATAACTTTCCTAGCGCCTTATAGCTTTCTAAATGATGGCTCATTACAAGGTACTTATATTTACTGTGAAACGTTGTTAATTTATGTTTAGTCAATCCTGAAGCCACCATGTCTTGCCATGCACGGTAAGTGAACACTCGAATTATAAAATTTTCACGTAGCTTAAGATCATTTAAGCGACCATTTTCTTCACAAGGTAATAATGGGTTGTTTTTCATAACAGCACGGGCAAATACCCCAATACCGTTATGTTCACATCCTTTACCATGTTCATAATAAACTTTCACACGTTCCATGCCGCAACTTGGGCTTTTTTGACAAAAGATAAAACCACTAAGATGGTCTAATGTGTGTGATTTTTTATCGCTAAACGCTTGTAAATCTTTAGTAACATCACCGTCACCATCAGGGCGACTAACGAAAATTCCTTCAGGACGAGCAATTTGTCTAATTGGTTTACGAGGTAAGCTCATGCCAATAGCAAGTTCAGGACAAACACCTTGATAAGAAACATGCTTAGAAAATTCATTAACACAAAAATTTGATTTTTTATGACTGGTGTCAAATCTTACTTTTTCGCCTAGCACACATGCACTGATGCCAATAATCGGTGTTTGAGAAGTCATAGAGTCCATTACGGTTCTCCTTAATGAAAGAATATTTTAAAACGTTTAATAGAGAAAACTACCAATTGGATTGAGTAATTTATTTAAACCTTGAGTAAAGTGCAAAGCATCATTTGATACGGTGTAACATAAACAGCCATTTTCGGTTACTGGATTATGAGTATGCTCGCTATCAAGCCAAATAAAATCTCCAGCGTGATACTCTCCAAGGTCATCACTAAATGAACCTTCTAGTAATAACGTTAATTCAAAACCTTTATGTGTATGCATAGGTACATCACCTTGAGGTGAAATACTAATTAAACTGCTTCTTAGTGGTTCTTCATTTAAATCTAATCTTGAGCGACTAACATCACCTA
>CALJMY010000039.1 GCA_937981905.1 uncultured Enterobacterales bacterium | reverse complement strand
GCTGAGCGTTTAATCGCATAGGAATAAGAAACTTGAGTATTATGAAAAGTAAGCCATTGTTTGATGGAGTCTACGACGCTGCTACGTGTATTTGGAATAGCAATAATGACAATTGCGCCAATTAATAGGCCAACAAAGATTGCTTTAATGGAATTATAAATATATTTAAACACGCTAATGTAACCTTAAAATCATGAAGAGAAAGATTAACATTAATTGATAAGAAGAGTAAAAGAATGTTCAATGAAAAAGTGAGCTAATAGTCTATATCAGCTCACTTTTAGTGGGAGTAACTATGGAAGTAACTATAGAAGTAACTAGTTGATTAAAATATAAAGAATATTATTTCCACGCTTTACACGCAACGCAGATACGTCACTATGTTCTTTTGCGTAAGCACGCAAATCAGCAACGGTTGTTACGCGGGTTCGGTCAGCGCCAATAATCACATCATTATTTTTCAAACCGACCAAATAAGCAGGTGAATTTGCTTTAATATCATCAATCAATATCCCTTTAATGACGCCGTCATCATTGTCAGACAACTGAGCGCCATCAAGAGCAGGGTGAATAAGACCAGCATTTACATCATCACCATCACCTTTTTTAAGAGTGACACTTAAAACTTTTTCATCACCATCACGAATAATAGTTAATTTTAATTTAGAACCTGCACCCATGGTTGCAATTTGAGCTCTTAAATCTGCAAACTCTTTAACAGTTTTACCATTAATTTTTGTAATGATATCACCAGCTTCAATGCCCGCTTCTTTGGCTGCAGAATCGTCCATAACTTGGCTAACAAAAGCGCCATGCTTTGTATCTAAACCAAAGCTTTTCGCTAACTCTTGGGTTAACTGGCCTCCTCGAATTCCTAATACACCGCGTCTTACTTCACCAAATTCAATAATCTGTTGGACGAGGTTATCAGCCATATTGATAGGGATCGCAAAACCAATACCAACATTGCCACCTGATGGAGCAATAATAGCTGTATTAATACCAATCAATTCACCGTTAAGATTAATTAACGCGCCGCCGGAGTTTCCACTATTAATTGCAGCGTCTGTTTGGATGAAGTTTTCAAGATTTTGACTATTCAATCCAGAGCGACCCAGTGCAGAAACAATACCCGAGGTTACTGTTTGTCCTAGACCAAAAGGATAACCAATAGCTACTGTGTAGTCACCTACACGTAAATTATCTGAATCAGCTTTTTTTACAGCAACTAAATCATCAGCTTTTATTTGTATTAAAGCGACATCTGATTGTGGATCAGAACCAATCATTTTTGCTGTAAAGCTACGACCATCATTTAAAGATACTTTAATTTCATCAGCATTATTGATGACATGATGATTAGTAAGTATGTAACCCGCTTTAGCATCTATAATTACACCAGAACCTAATCCTTTAAAAGGTTGCTCTTTGGGTTGTCCACCACGCCCTAAGAATGGACGAAATGCTTCTGGAATACGGCTAGTTGTTTTTTGCGTACCTTCAACTGAAATTGAAACAACACCTGGCGTAACCGTTTCTAGCATAGGCGCTAAGCTAGGCATATTCTGAGAACTATTAAAACTAGGCCATGCAGCATGAGAAGGCACGGCTGTTAGACCTAATGAAAGTGCCAGTAATGTAGCGTTAATTAAGTTAAGTTTTTTGGTTATCATAATAATCTTATTTCCTTACTAAAATAATACGTATATTTTAGAGACTGTCTTTAATTTTAATAGTTCCAAATATGACAGAAGTTAATGAATTGAATGAGTATAAATTGAACAGTGTTTTATTAGAAGTGAATCACCTGCTAGTAGATACTGGCAGGCGAATGCTTAACTTAAGCTGATGTCTTTTCGTTATTATTTATTTTTGGTGTAATAATATTATTACTACCTTGCACATAATCATTAGGTTGAGACGATTCTACTTTCTGTTCGTCATTGGAAATTATTTGAGCTTCTAATTCAACTTCAGTAATTGCTTCTTTAACCAATGAATTTTCTTTTGGTTCTTTAAAAGGAACTTTAATTATTACATCACTATCAGGTAATAAGCTCTGTTGTGCTTCTGACATGTGTTTGTAGACATTACTGTATTCTTTAGCCATGCTGCCAAGAAGTTCAGCACTAGTAGAAAAGTGTGCTTCTACATCTTGTTTATATTGGTCTAATTGTGCTTGTAATTGTTCATTTTTAGCTTTTTCTGTCACATTATCACCAGTTCGGTTTGACATAACCTTGCCAATAATAAATCCGATTACGCCAGCGATGATTATTAATAAAATACTAATTGTCAAATCCATAATGTCTCCTAAAGAATGATAGTGCGAGCTTGAAAGCTTGTGTTAATATCATTGATTGAAATTATTTAAACTACGTTGCTAATTAATAGCCGCAATGAAATATCAAGGAATATCACGACTAATGCCTCAGCTTACCCCGTTACAAAAATATCAACAAGACCTAACACGTGATGATTTCAGCTATGACGAAGCTCAAGAAAATGCGGTTAAAAATTTACAACGTTTATACGATGAACTTATCTTACCGCAAAGTAATAATAAAAGTTTTGGCGATAAATTAAAATCTCTCCTTGGAAATAAACCAAAGAAAAAATCTATCAAAGGATTATATTTTTGGGGCGGAGTAGGGCGTGGTAAAACGTATTTAGTTGATACATTCTATGAAGCACTGCCATTTGAAAATAAAATGCGAGTTCATTTCCATCGATTCATGCACCGTGTTCATCATGAATTAACGCTATTACAAGGACAAAGCGATCCTTTAAAAGTTATTGCTAAAAAGTTTGCAGATGAAACACGTATTATTTGTTTTGATGAATTTTTTGTTTCAGATATTACAGATGCTATGATTTTAGGTGGCCTATTCCAAGAGTTATTTGGCCATGGTGTGATTTTGGTAGCAACGTCAAATATTGTTCCTAATGACTTATATCGTAATGGATTACAGCGTGCTCGTTTCGTTCCAGCTATTGATTTAATTAACGAACACACTGATATTGTTAATGTTGATTCGGGAGTTGATTACCGCTTGCGTACACTAGAACAGGCTGAAATATACCATTACCCACTAGATAAAGAAGCTGATCAAAATATATTAGCCTATTTTGAGCAACTTGCATCTGAACCAGGAAAAGATGTAGGAGCTATTGAAATTGAAGGGCGAAAAATTAATGTGCGCTTAGAAGCTGAAGGTGTTTTGTTAGTCGATTTTAAAGCGTTATGTGATGGTCCGCGTAGTCAAGTAGATTACATGGAGTTTGCTCGTTGTTATCATTCTATTTTACTTAGTGATGTAAAACAAATGGGACAAGCATCTGATGATATTGCTCGTCGATTCATCGCGATGGTTGACGAGTTTTATGAGCGCCGCGTTAAGCTTATTATTTCTGCTGAGGTCGCTATGGAAGAGCTATACACCACAGGACAGTTAAACTTTGAATTTAGACGTTGTCTAAGTCGCTTGCAAGAAATGCAATCACATGATTATTTAGCTGAAGCTCATAAACCATAATTTAGTTGTTCAATCAGCCTAAACTATGCCCTCATTAGTAGTTTAGGTATTACACTTTTCTGTTTGGTGCTAGGTTAGAACTTTTCAGAAATTATAAAAATTTATGCAGTCTTATTCTAACTAGCAGTCATCCAGAAAATATGTAATTTCTGGTAATTCTCCAACACCTGAGGACTGCGTATACGTAAGGTAACAGTTTGTTATTGATATTGGATTTCGGTTTACCTTTTGGCCTGACGTACTCGCAATTGATGATGTTGTGAGGAATAGAATACTGTTATTGTTATTAGCTGACCAAGCCCAGTCTGTTTCGAAACTACTACCCATATTACCTGCAATTCCTAGACTCCCAACACTTGTAGTGCCACTAGCTGTTCCATTCCCATTCCTAGTGCCACTTGGATAGCCATAAACAATAGCAATATCAGCTGTATTATCTCCATCTAGATCAATATTAGTAGCAGCTTTATTTTGTTGATTAGTAATAACTGCCTTCGCATAGACCTGAGTAGAAAAACTCAGTATTGTCCCTCCCATTGCTTGGAGCACAGCCTTATTTGCATCACTGCTAAAATTTAAGAATTTGGGTAGTGCAGTCGTCGATAGAACACCTAAGATAATAATAACAATAATTAATTCTATTAGTGTAAACCCAGATTGCTTTGATTTTTGTAATTTTATATTCATTTATTCAATGCACAATTATTAAACGGGAATAGTATTATTACTGAGTATATACCCGTAACCAATGAAGATGCAGATTTTATGGTGGTTTAAAAAGTAAGTTACTGCGTTGTACTCAATCTTAATAGCAAGCTATTTCTCAATCATACGCCTTGTCTCTAACATTTTATCCACACCCTAAATTCCAGTATTTTCAATGGTCACGGGTATATATAATGTAATTGAAACTTTGAAATTCTATTATTAAACATGGTTAATAATAGAAAAACTTGAATTTTTCAAACTGGATATCTGAAATGTATAAAAAATATCAGTTTATAAAATTATGGACGTGCAATTTTTTTTGTGACAAGTAAAAAAATACCTATTTAAAGCAGTGCAGCACCTTCCAAAAACATGTAAGCCCTAATCAATATCAGTTGCTACAAACAAATAGCCAATTAACAGGTGATCTTTAAGCTAACCTCTAGTATAATCCGCGACCTGCCCAAATTAGTTATATACTCTTTTTCCCAAGATTATATGGCGCTCGCTTTCGAAGTTTACTCGAAGGGGTAAAATTCTAGCACACTGGACATTGTTTTTAGCTTGCTTTTATTTCAAGGGTTAGGCAGAAACATAAATTAAAATTAAATGGGTTTTATATAATGAAAACTTTTAGCGCAAAACCAGAAAGCGTAAAACGCGACTGGTACGTTGTAGATGCTGACGGAAAAACGTTAGGTCGTTTGGCTACTGAAATTGCTTCACGTTTACGTGGTAAGCATAAGCCTGAGTATACTCCACATGTTGATACTGGTGATTACATCATCGTTGTAAACTGTGAAAAAATTGCTGTAACTGGTGCGAAACGTACAGATAAAACGTACTATCATCACACTGGTTTCATTGGTGGAATTAAGTCTATCACTTTCGACAAGTTACTTGAAAAAGCTCCAGAGCAAATTATCGAGAAAGCTGTTAAGGGTATGTTGCCAAAAGGTCCTTTAGGACGCGCAATGTTCCGTAAATTGAAAGTATACGCGGGGACTGAGCATCAACATGCTGCTCAACAGCCTCAAGTTTTAGACATCTAATACGAGATTTTAACCAATGGCAAATACTCAATATTACGGCACTGGCCGTCGCAAAAGCTCAGTTGCTCGTGTATACCTTAAAGCAGGTAGCGGTAACATTTCTATCAATAATCGTCCTCTAGACGAATTCTTTGGTCGTCCAACTTCTTGTATGGTTGTTCGTCAGCCATTAGAATTAGTTGAAATGATTGAGAAATTTGATATCAACGTTACAGTTGCTGGTGGTGGTACTACTGGTCAAGCTGGTGCAATCCGTCACGGTATCACTCGTGCATTGATGCAATTTGATGAATCTCTTCGTTCTGAATTACGTGTTGCTGGTTTCGTTACCCGTGATGCTCGTAAAGTTGAACGTAAGAAAGTTGGTCTACGTAAAGCACGTAAGAAGCCACAATTCTCAAAACGTTAATTGTTATTTGGAATGTCGTATTATTTGGTTTATCCAGATATTACGAGTTCCAAATTACCAAAAACCCAGCTTAGGCTGGGTTTTTTTATATCTGGAACATATAAACGGATCTTAGATATATAGCTCATTCATCGAAAATATAAACATTACTCCCCCATGTTTATAACTCACCAATTGTATTTAAATAGATAAACTTATCATTAGTGATTGCTGACTATATCTATGTACCTTTGCCTAGTTTTTACACACCATTACTGTAAATTAATCTAAATCCTTTCTAAAGTTTAAATTAAATTATTTTAATCATTAATAAGCTGTGATTTTTGATTTGAAAACGCTTATAATTTATAAAATTTTCTGTTGATAAAGCAGAATAGCATTAGCAGTTACTTATTTTTAAAGAGAAACGTTAATGTGCAATCTATTTATTCGATAGATTGCTATCATATATAATAATAACCGTAAATTTAGTGATGTTTTTATCTAAGCATCTAAACAGGAGATATGTGGATGAGTAGTGCACCAGAAAATAATGGTCGCCGTCGCTTTCTAACCCTTGCTACGGCAGTGGTTGGTGGTGCAGGTACCGTAGGTGTTGCTGTACCTTTTATCAAATCATGGAACCCAAGTGAAAAGGCTAAAGCTGCAGGTGCTCCCGTTGAGCACAATGTATCTAAAATGTTGCCTGGACAACTTGTTAGGGTTAAATGGCGTGGTAAACCGGTATATGTAGTTCGCCGTACTGAAGAAGTACTTGCAGAATTAAAAGATGGTCATCTTGATCAATTAAAAGATCCTGAATCTAAAGTAGTACAACAGCCTGAGTATGCATGTAACTCTCACCGTTCTCCTAATCCTGAGTATTTAGTAGTTTTAGGTGTATGTACTCATTTGGGGTGTGCACCTACTTATCGTGCTGGTGATTTTAACGAAGTAGTAGAAGGCGTGAAAAACGGTTTCTTCTGTCCATGTCATGGTTCTAAGTTTGATATGGCTGGTCGTGTATTTAATAATGTACCTGCACCTAAAAACCTACAAGTTCCACCTCATATGTTTAAAGACAGTGGAACATTGTTGATCGGTGTCGACGAAGGAGACGCATAATGCTAGCTAATATTGTAAGTTGGATAGACAAACGTATCCCAATGACGGATACGTTTAATAAGCATGTAGGTCAATATCCTGCACCAGCTAACTTTAACTTTTGGTATTTTTTTGGTTCGTTAGCCATGTTAGTACTAGTTAATCAAATCCTAACGGGTATTTGGTTAACAATGAACTACACGCCATCTGGCGCTGATGCCTTTGCTTCTGTTGAATACATTATGCGTGATGTTGAATATGGCTGGTTATTACGTTATATGCATTCAACTGGTGCTTCTGCTTTCTTTATCGTTGTATATCTACATATGCTTCGTGGAATGTTATACGGTTCTTATCAAAAACCACGTGAGCTGTTGTGGTTGTTCGGTATGTTCATCTACCTAGTACTTATGGCTGAAGGTTTCATGGGTTACTTATTACCTTGGGGTAATATGTCGTTCTGGGGCGCACAGGTAATCATTTCTTTATTTGGTGCTATACCAGTAATTGGTGATGATTTAACATTGTGGATCCGTGGTGATTATGTAATTTCTGGCGCAACGCTAAATCGTTTCTTCGCTTTACATGTTATTGCTCTGCCGTTAGTTTTAGTTATCTTAGTGTTCTTGCACATTGTTGCATTACATGAAGTTGGCTCTAATAACCCAGAAGGTATTGATATTAAAAAGCCTAAAGGTTCTGTTGCTCCTGAAGAATTAAGTAAGTTTAAATACCATAAACATTACAGTGATAAATACGATATTGTTGATGCGGTTCCATTCCATCCATACTACTCTGTTAAAGATATTATGGGCGTGGTTGGTTTCTTATTCTTCTTCTGTGCTGTTATATTCTTTGCACCTGAAGGTGGTGGTTACTTCTTAGAGAAGCCTAACTTTGAACCAGCAAATCCATTGAAAACACCAGAGCACATTGCTCCAGTTTGGTATTTCGGACCGTTCTATACTATTTTACGTGTAGTACCAGATAAACTATTTGGCGCTGTATTAATGTTTGGTGCAATCATAATGTTGTTCTTATTACCATGGTTTGATCGTGGTCATGTTAAGTCAATACGTTATCGTTCACTGGCTCATAAAATTAATATGACTCAATTTTGTATTTGTTTCCTTGTTTTAGGTTTCTTAGGAACTAAAGCTTCTTCACCGCTTTATAATTTCCTAGGTGTGGTAACAAGTGTCGGTTACTTTGGTTTCTTCATTGCACTGTTCTTCTACAGTAAAAATGAAAAAACTAAACCATTACCAGAGAGGATTGCACACTAATGAAAAAATTACTTATAGCGTTAGTTGCTCTATTACCAATGTTGGGTAATGCTGCCGGTGGTGGTGCTCCAATGTTACATGCACCGATTGATTTAACAGATAATGCATCATTACAAAACGGTGCTAAGTTATTCATGAACTATTGTTTCGGTTGTCATGATACGCGTTATCAACGTTATAACCGTGTTGCACGTGATATTGGAATATCTGATGAGTTAATGATTGAGAACCTTATTTTTACTGGCGTAAAAATTGGTAATCTAATGACTAACGCAGTTGAAGATGAACAAGGTGCAAAATGGTTCGGTCAGACACCTCCAGATCTTACAATGATTACTCGTGTTAAAGGTATCGACTATGTTTATACTTATTTAAAGAGTTTTTATGCTGATCCTGAACGTCCATTTGGTGTAAATAACAGTGTCTTTAAAGATGTTGGTATGCCACATGTTCTTCAGAGTTTACAAGGTTTGCCGACTGCTGAATTTGAAACTGATGCTGATGGTGTGAAAGTTTTAAAACATGATGAGCATGGTATGGCTATTATTACTACTGATGGTAGTGGTGAAATGAGTGATGATGAGTTTGATATTGCAGTACGTGATATTACTAACTTCCTTACTTATGCGAGCGAGCCATCAAAGCTTGAACGTCAAAATACTGGTAAATGGGTATTAGGCTTCTTAGCTATCTTCTTTATTCTTGCTTATTTCCTTAAGAAAGAATATTGGAGAGATGTTCACTAGAACGTTATTCAGTATATATAAATGAGAGCTTAGGCTCTCATTTTTTTGTTTAAAATAAAGTTTGACAAGATGCTAAGGCAGTCGCTATATGGTTATAACGAGCAAATCACCACTTGAGACGACAAACTGTTATAATATACATACTGTAATACTGCTTAAATAAAGAGCCATGTAACTCTTTATTTAAACTATTAATTAATAATCTAGATTTTGGAGAATATCAATGGCTGTAACTGCTAACAAACGTTCAGTAATGTCGCTTTATTCAGGCGCTAAAGACATGAAAAGTCATCAAGTACGTATCGTATTAGCTGAGAAAGGCGTGAATGTTGAAATCAAACAAGTTGACCCAGATAACTTGCCAGAATCATTAATCGAAGTTAACTCATACAACAGCGTACCAACGTTAGTTGACCGTGATTTAGTGCTTTATAAAGCAGACATCGTTATGGAATATTTAGATGAGCGTTTTCCTCATCCACCACTAATGCCCGTCTATCCTGTTGCTCGTGCTCAAAGTCGTTTATGGATGCATAGAATCAAGAAAGACTGGTACTCATTAGTTGAATTAATTCAATTAGACGGTTCTAAAAGCGATGCTGCACGCAAACAATTAACTGAAGAATTAACTGCTATTGCGCCAATTTTTGCTGAAAAGCCTTACTTTATGAGTGACGATTTCAGTATTGTTGACTGTTGTTTAGCACCACTATTATGGCGTTTACCTGAATTAGGTATCGATATCGTTGGTAATTCAAGTAAAGAACTTCGTTTATATATGCAACGTGTATTTGAACGTGAATCTTTCCAAGCATCATTGACTGATTCAGAACGTGAAATTCGTCTAGGGTAAGGTTATTGATGATGACTCCACAACGTCCTTATTTATTACGTGCGTATTATCAATGGCTTCTTGATAATGATTTGACGCCTCATCTAATCGTTAACGCCGATATTCCTGGTGTTAATGTACCGCTAGAGCATGTGCAAGACGGACAGATTGTCCTTAATATTGCGCCTCATGCTATTGGTGATATTGAAATGTCTAATGAGCGAGTAATGTTTAGCGCACGCTTTGGCGGTAAACCATTTCAACTTGATGTTCCTATGGCTGCGGTTGTGGCTATATATGCACGTGAGAATAGTGCAGGCAATATGTTTGAAGAAGAAGAGTTTTACGTGGAGCAAGTTGATAGTATGCTTAATGAAATAAAGTTAGAACATACTACCAACAACGCTGAGGTCAGTGAAAATAAAAAGCCTCAACCAAATAAAGATCGATCTTTTTTGAAAGTCGTTAAATAGTCATTATAAATAGATAAATAAAAAGGGAGCAATTGCTCCCTTTTTTTATGTCGATATAGATGACGATAGCATCACGATGACGACTTTGTATGAGCTCGATGTTAAGGATTGTGAATAGTTTGGATAATAATTTAATTCAACTATTTTTAGCTTACTTTAGTTTCTGATTATCACGCTGATACGGTTACGAGTAGGGCCTCTGCTAGTGTTGACATATCATAAATAATTGCCAAGCGGTCTAAACCTATTTAATTTAATTAAATAGGTTTTAACATCAAGTATATCGCTAAATTAGCCGCGCCTTAATGCAAGCTCAGCCGTTATTTGTTGTGTCATTTTAGTATTTAATGGATAAAACCACATGAGTATGGCACCAATAAAAGCAAATGTAGCAGGGATCCAGCTCATTAAAATTTGCATCGCAGGTAAAGAACCTTCAATTGTAGATTCATCCATACCGTTATAACCATATTGCGCTAAAACAATAAGGACTAATGCACCAGCAAAACCACCGCCTGCTTTTTGAACAAAAGTACCAGCTGAATAAATAAGTCCTGTAGCTCGACGTTTGTTTTTCCATTCAGAATAATCGGCTGAATCACCTAGCATAGTAAAGAATAATGTTGGCATCATAGCGGCAAAAAACTCAGCAAAACAACCAAGGCCAAATACCCAATATAGATTGTTATTATCTACCCAGTAAAATAATGCAGTTAGTATACCGCTGGCAAGTAAGGATATAATAAATAATGGTTGTCTTCCCCATTTCTTAGCGAGATAACTAGTCGATAAAGCACCTAAAATAGAGACACTTAACAAGCCAATAAAATACATACCCGCCATGGTTTCATCGCCAATTGTATATTTGAAATAATAAGCGATAACACCATATTTTATGCCATTGAACATCATGGTTAAAAAGCCAATGCCAAGTAAAATAAGCCAAGGTTTATTAGTTAGTAAATCTACAATATCCTGTTGTGTACCAGTAAGATCATCAATAGTGCGTGCTAATAGCTTTTTAATGAAAAATCGCATAATTAGCAATACAGCAACAAAGAATAGTCCGGTATAGATATCTCTATAATAAAAAAATAAACTAATGGCTAACAATGGTAAAACGATAAACGGTAGATTTTTTAATAAATCCTTCAATTCTGTTTTAAAAGAAGCATCATTTGATTGTGGTGAAACTACGCGTTCTTTTGTTGTCGTGAACGTAATAACCATTAAAGCCATTAATAATCCAGCAAAAAGATACATCGTAGTTTGATAGCCTTCTACATCATTACCTTGACCAAAGTAAGAGACAAGATCCGGTAAGAACCCCATGACTAATAAGCCACCTGCAAAAGCACCTGCAAATCTAAATCCTGATAAACTGGTACGTTCGACATCACTATCTGTCATAACACCCATAAGCGCTGAATAAGGCACGTTATTTACTGTATAAGCTAATGTTAATCCAATATAGGTGAAATAAGCATAAATTAATTTACCAGTAGGACTGAAATCTGGCGTTGTAAAACATAGCACCATAGTTAGTGCTAATATGGGAGTTGAAAATAAAATCCAAGGTCTGAACTTCCCCCAACGAGTTTGAGTGCGATCAGCAATCATCCCCATGATTATATCGGTGATACCATCTGATAACCTCACAACGAGAAACAATATGGCTGCGGCACTTGCTGTAAGCCCAAATGTATCTGTATAAAATACGGCTAAATAAGCGAGTGCACCGCGCCATACTAAATTAGCGGCAGCATCACCTGTTGCGTAACCAATTTTTTCGTAAAGTGGAAGTTTAGTCATCATTAGTACCAAGTATTATCTATTTGAAATGAGGTTTTTATACGCTAGACCACTAGCTTTGATTGTTCGCTTTTGTGTTTCGTAATTCACATAAACAATACCAAAACGTTTCGTATAACCTTCAGCCCATTCAAAATTATCCATTAGGCTCCATGCAAAGTAACCTTGTACATTAACACCTTTTTCAATAGCACAATGAACGGCATTTAAATGTGATTGATAATAGCTAATACGATCGTTATCTAGCACTTCATCGTCGACGATTTTATCAGCCATCGCTGCGCCATTTTCAGTAATGTAAATAGGAGGTAATATGTACTTTTCATTAAGTGACGTTAACAATGCTGTGAAAGCATCTGGGTATATTTCCCAGCCGATATCGGTGCGTGGTTCACGAGCAGGCATTTCTTTAAATTTTTCATTATCGTCATGGCTATAAACAGCACGCGTATAAAAATTAACACCTAAGAAATCTAAAGGATGGCTAATGATCTCCATATCATCTTTAAAGATCACCGGTTGTTGGTCTTTAGGTAGTTGCTCATTGATCGATGGATATTGTGCATCAAATAATGGTTTTGCATACCACTGATTAAAGTAATCATCTGCATAGTCACTTGCTGCTTTATCTGCTGCGCTATCTGTTGCTGGGTAAGCGGGAGTGAAGTTAAGCACGATACCATTAGATGTATTAGGGCTATTTTTGGTTAATACTTGCATGGCAAGTCCATGCGCTAATAATAAATGATGTGCGGCTTTTTTGCCGTATTCTTTCCCTTTAATACCAGGTGCGTGAATACCAGCTTCATAACCTAGATAAGCACTACAAAAAGGTTCATTTAGTGTAGCGTAAGAATGGACATAACCTTTTAAAGCGATACTTATTTTATCAGCGTATTCTTGAAATTTATAAGCGGTTTCACGATTTAACCAGCCACCATTATCTTCTAAGTGTTGTGGTAAGTCCCAGTGATATAGAGTAACAAATGCCTTAATATTTTTATCTTTTAATCGTTTTAAAATATTTAGATAATAATGAACGCCTTCAGGGTTTAAGTCTCCACTTTGTGTCATGACGCGAGGCCATGAAATAGATAATCGATAAGCATCTACACCTAGCGAATCTATTAACTCTATGTCTTTTTCCCATAAATTGTAATGATTACAAGCTACATCACCATTAGAGTTATCTAATACCTTACCTGGAGTATTACAAAACGTATCCCAAATACAAGGTAATCTATTCGCTGCGCCACCTTCGATTTGAAATGAAGCGGTAGCCACACCGTAAATAAAATTTTTATTGAGCATTGTTGAACTTGAAGGGAGTGATAAAGTGGCTTGCATTTATTAGTACCTATTTAAAAATTGACGATTAATACATTATTTATTCTTGCGCTTTTACCTATAACTCTGATAAATTTAGAACACATGAAAGCGCTTACATTAAGAGGTTAGTTCTTTCTAAAGCCAAGGTCAACTAATTTGTTTTGTTAATAAACATAAAGTTGATGATAGGTAAATAAAATAAGGTTGATAAAAATGATTATAAAAAAAGCAACAGCTACATTAACTTGCATAATGAGCTTATTTTTAACTTCTACATTTAATTGTAGTGCTCAAGTGACTGGTCAAGGTGGTGAAAAAAATAGTCTTAATAAAATTTGGCCACGATTAAATTTTGAAGTAAAGAAAGACCCTATTGTCGAAAAAAAGGTATCAACGTTGTTAGCAACAATGACGTTAGAACAAAAAATAGCACAAATGATTCAACCAGAGATTGGCGATTTTACGATTGAAGATATGCGTAAATATGGTTTTGGCTCTTATTTAAACGGAGGAGGATCTTTCCCGACAGCAAATAAAAAATCTCCTCCTGCCGATTGGATTAATTTAGCGCAGGCTATGTATTTAGCATCAATTGATACTAGCCATGACGGTTCAGCAATTCCAACTATGTGGGGTACAGATGCTGTGCATGGCCATAACAATGTTATTGGTGCAACGTTATTCCCACATAATATAGGTTTAGGAGCAATGAATAATCCTGACTTAGTTGAAAAAATTGCAGCCATTACAGCAAAAGAAGTTATGGTTACTGGTATCGATTGGGTATTTGCACCTACTGTTGCAGTTGTGAGAGATGATAGGTGGGGTCGTACTTATGAAGGCTATTCTGAAGATCCTGAGATTGTGAAATCTTATTCAGCAGCTGTTGTTAAAGGGCTGCAGGGCAGTTTTGATGATGACTTCTTGGGAGATGACCGTGTTATTAGTACTGTAAAACATTTTTTAGGTGATGGTGGAACAGTGAAAGGTGATGACCAAGGTGACAATATAGACAGTGAAGAAGATTTATTTAGATTGCATGCTCAAGGTTATATTGGCGGCTTGAGTGCTGGAGCACAATCGGTTATGGCATCTTTTAATAGTTGGCATGGAAAGAAAAATCATGGCAGTAAGTACCTGCTAACTGATGTATTAAAAACAAGAATGGGATTTGACGGTTTTGTTGTTGGGGACTGGAACGGACATGGACAAGTAGAAGGCTGTAGTAATGAAAGTTGCGTGCAAGCCGTCAATGCTGGGCTCGACATATTTATGGTGCCAACCAAAGCATGGAAACCGCTATACTATAACTTAATCGCACAAGTAAAAAGTGGCGATATTGCTATGTCTCGTATTGATGATGCTGTGACACGTATTTTACGCGTTAAGTTTAGAGCCGGATTATTTACAAAACCTAGCCCTGCAAAACGTAAGCTTTCTGGAAAAACAGAATTAATTGGTGCCTTAGAAAATCGTGAAATTGCACGCCAAGCGGTTCGTGAATCACTAGTATTACTTAAAAATAATAATCAATTATTACCGTTGTCACCTAATCAAAATATATTGATTGTTGGTGATGGCGCTGACAATATTGCTAAGCAATCAGGTGGTTGGACTATTTCTTGGCAAGGAACAGGTAATAAAAATACTGACTTCCCAGGTGGTACTTCTATTTACCAAGGGCTTAAAAAAGTAATTGATAATGCAGATGGTGAAATTGAATTAAGCGTTGATGGTTCTTATCAAAAAAAGCCTGATGTCGCTATTGTTGTGTTTGGTGAAGAACCTTATGCGGAAGGTCATGGTGATATTGATAACATTGAATATCAACGGGGTAATAAAAAAGACTTAGCATTATTGAAAGGGTTAAAAGAACAAGGAATTTCTGTAGTTTCAATCTTTATTAGTGGTAGACCGTTATGGGTTAACGCTGAATTAAATGCAAGTGACGCATTTGTGGCAGCGTGGTTACCTGGTAGTGAAGGTGCTGGTATTGCTGATGTTATTCTTCGTACAAATGACAATAAAGTTAACCATGATTTCAAAGGGCGTTTATCTTTTACTTGGCCTAAAACTAGTACACAAAGTCAGGTCAACCGAGGAGACAAAGAAACAGGTTTATTTGGTTATGGCTATGGATTAGATTATAACCATAAAGTAGAAGTAGCTAATAACTTCAGCGAAGTGGCTGAACAATCTCAAGATGTTAAGTCTTTAGTGTTATTTGAACGTGCGCCTAAAATGCCATGGGCTAGTTATTTAATTGTTGGCGATAAACGAGAAGCCGTTGAGTCAAGTACACAATCTTTAGAAAGTATAAACGTTAAAGCGATTGATCGTGAAGTACAAGAAGATGCTCGTTTATTATCATTCGATGGTAAAAGTTCGGCTAGTTACCAATTAATCAGTAACTTTCCTGAAGATTTACGTTCAAATGAAGAGTCTAATTCAGCTCTCGTATTTGACCTCAAAATTAATGATAAAGCGACTTCGCCAATTTATGTAGCGATGAAGTGTGAAGAACAATGTAATACAGATATAGATATTACTCATATGGTTAATGCTGTAAGCCAGAATAAATGGTTAACATTTGCTATCGACTTACAATGTTTCAAACAAAAAGGTGCTACTTTTAATCGTATTGTTTCACCATTTGGATTAACCACCGCTGGTAAAATTAATTTAGGAATTAGCGGTATAAAATTACAGCCTCAATCTGAATTAACAACGGATGTTAAATTACTTAAATGTCATTAATTTGAGTAAAATTATTTAGTTGAATGAATTTATTTAACTAAACAATGTCAGTAATGAAAAAGCCATTAACATTTGTTAGTGGCTTTTTTGTGTTTTATAGATTGTGATTAAAATTTATAAAAGAATAGATTTACAATATTACGTAATAAATTATTGATGTGAAATGAGTTATTACGGCATTATCTATTGAATTACTTAATCCAGTTAAATACTTTTCTACATCATGCTCTTTCATTATATCGCCTATTTGATGATGTTGAGTTGGCATTAAACGTTGTCATATCATCACTTGAGTCCATGAGTAGACACGAAAAATATCACCGTCATCCAAAAATATGCGCCCGCTATGTTTAAATTAATCAATTTTATATGACAGTGGTTTTAAGACTTCCATAGCGCGGTAATAATTCGCAAACGGGTCATCTTTACATTCCGTCATTTTGTAATGCAATAAGATGGAATCACGAATTGAATTTAACTCAGAGTCTAGCTTTTTATTGTATTCATTAATAATACTGTCAGTAACACCTTCAAATGGAAACGCTAGGAGTAGACGAATTAAATCAATACTGGTGGACTCTAGTGGCTCAATAAAACGATTGGTATGCCCTAACGCCACACATTTTTTGTTTCGTTTCGTCTAGGCGCTTTCATAAACATTAAGATTTCACAAAAATAGATTAATTGATTGTTTATAAATAACACTTGTGGCGCTATTTATTACAATTAACACAATGATTAACATGAAATAAATTAAAATTAAAAAGTTTAAATGTAATTGTTATATGTTTCTTATAAAAAAACATATAATGTGTAAGCGCTTACATTTATTTTGTGAACTATTTAAATAATTGATGAAAGATTTGCTATAGCTTGTTTAATATTGATGATTTTTTAAATAGACGAGTGCTCATTTAGTTAAAATAAGGAAGTGATATGAAAAAAATACTGATTCTGCTTTTTGCGATAAGCACTAATATTTATGCGTTAGAAGCTCAAAGAGTAAAAGATACTATTATTATCGATGGTGTCATGAATGAGAAAGACTGGTTATTAGCAAAGTGGTATCCACTTAACCAATTAATGGCTGGCGTTATTCCATCACATGAGGATTTTAATGGTCGCTTTAAAGTGATGTGGAATGCTGAGCAGTTATATATTCTTGCTGAAATTAATGACGATAAACTTTTTGATAGCCATCCTAATCCATTAGATCGTTACTGGGATGATGACTGTTTGGAGATTTTTATCGATGAAGATAGATCTGGTGGTAATCATCAATTTAATTTTAATGCTTTCGCTTATCATGTCGCACTGGATAATCAAGTTGTTGATATCGGACCAAATAATAAAGATGGCAGCACTAATTTCATATTATTAAATGACCATGTAAACAGCCAATGGAAGCGAAACGTTAAAGTACCTTATACAATTACCTGGGAAGTTGCTGTTAAGGTTTATCCAAATACTTTTTCTTTGTCGCAACAAGCAAACAATAAAGCAGTAACTTTAACAACTAACAAAATAATGGGGTTTATGTTGGCCTATTGCGATAACGATAGTAGTGATGAACGAGAAAGCTTTATAGGTTCAACAGTTATTACGCCAATCAATGGTGATAAAAACCTTGGATATATTACAAGTGATGTTTTTGACACCTTAATACTTAAATAGTTAATCTTAAATACCTAATAAGAGAAATGAAAATGGCGATAACAACTGCAGCTAATTCTACTGATAAAATTACACATTCTCGCTGAATTATATGCAGGCAATGTTGATTCCGTTTTTTTAGGCTTATTTTATTGTGTCATTGCCTACTGACTTTTTAATTCAGTTATGTTCCCAATTACTTTTAATTTTACAGATTAATAATCTTGGAAACTTAACAAATAAAGGGACTAGAGTACTTTGTCTAGTTATTGTCGGTGGGACGATACAAGCATTTTCGCTGATATATTAGGGCTATAATTAAGCTTTGCACTACTTATTTTTTGTTATGTTTATATTATTTTTTACGGTATGAAAGGGTATCAACCAACGACAAATAATTCTGACGTTGGTTAATTGATAGAATTACTGATATTCAAATGCTTTAATAACTTGTTTTACGCTGTTGACGTTACGCGCTAGCTCAGCAGCTAAGTTGCCTTCTTGTTGGGTAACCAGTCCCATTAAAAAAACTTCTCCACGTTCAGTAATGACTTTAATTTGAGTACTTTTTAATTTTTCATTACCCGTTAAAGCAAGTTTAACTTTTGATGTTAACCATGTGTCATTTGTACGTGTTGTTAAGGCTGAATTATTACCAATACGTAACTGATTATGAACACGAGTTACGTTGGTTATATCGCCTACTAATTTAGCTGCACGATCACGCAGCATACTGTTAGGTACTTGACCTACGATTAATGTTGTCCGGTTATAACTAACAATATTAATATGGCTGTGATTAGATAAACCTTCGTCATTACTAATAGCACTATTAGCTTTAAACTCAATTGATTCATCTTCTAACTGGGTTGCAGTTGTACGTCGATCATTAACGACACTTGCAATGCCTAATGTGCCTAAAACAATACCAGAAATACACCCTTGTAGTGACAATAAAGCAGTCAGTACAATTGCTAGTTTTATAGATTTACGTGTCGAGAATTTAATGAATTGCATCATTATTCTTGCTCTTCTTCCTGTGGGAATAAAGTGCGGTCAATAGCGTCACATAAACAATGAATTGCAAGTAAATGTACTTCTTGAATACGCGCAGTGCTTGTTGATGGAACACGAATTTCAACATCATTAGCACTTAATAGGCCAGCCATATCGCCACCGTCTTTACCTGTTAATGCGACAATTACCATGTCACGGCTAAGTGCTGCTTCAATCGCTTTAATAATATTTTCTGAATTACCACTCGTTGAAATAGCAAGTAATACATCACCGGCTTGGCCTAATGCGCTAATTTGCTTTGAGAAAATTTCAGAGTAGCTATAATCATTAGCAATAGAAGTAATAGTTGAGCTGTCTGTTGTTAATGCAATTGCAGGTAAACTAGGGCGTTCTGTTTCAAAACGGTTTAATAACTCAGATGAAAAATGCTGTGCATCGCCAGCACTGCCACCATTACCACAAGTCAAAATTTTACCATCAGCTAGTAAACAAGAAACCATCATCATTGCTGCTTTTTCAATTGACGGAGGAAGTGTTTCTAATGCGTCAATTTTAGTTTGAATGCTTTGTGTACAACACTCTTTAATGCGTTCTAACATAATTTGTACCTTAAATTTATTGTGGAAAAGCGTTCTTTAGCCACTGAATGTCAAACGGTTCATGTGAACCTGTAATCGCAACAACATCAAAACGAGATGCCTGTTGCTCAAAATTAATTTTTTTCGCTGCACAATACACCATTGCCGTCTTTATAACTCGACGTTGTTTGGTTAGTGATACAGCAGCTAATGCACCGCCATATTGATTGTTTGCGCGTTGTTTTACTTCAATAAATATTAGCGATTTATTATCGGTCATAATAAGATCTATTTCACCGACTTTACACGAAAAATTATCACAAATCGCTACCAAACCTTGTGATTCTAAGTAACTTTTAGCTAACTGTTCAAATTTCTGTCCTTGTGCTCGCATAGTATTTCCTTACTGTATTTTTTTTAATCGTCCTCGTTGGAATTGTGCCCATGATAATTGTCGTTGTACCTGACCATTTTCATCGAGACTTAAATCTCCTGTTAAACCAGTACGCCTATATTCAGGAAAGTATTCCATGTGTGCTAACTGAGGAATAATAGCTAAAGCATCATACCCCATCGCGAAAAAACGTAATTGGCTTTGGCTCATGTTTGGCCATAATTTTTTAATAACTGTCGGTGATAAATTTGATGATGTTAAAAACCAAGGTATTTCACTCACGTTTAATTGATTTAAATGTGTTAGCCCTGAATCATTAAAACGATGAGCATTACCGCTTGAACCAACAAATACGGGAACTTGGTTGGCAAATGCGCTAACAGTTACTTCAACTGAAGGCATTAACATGGCTGTTTGTTTTGGATTGGCAACCAAATAGATAGCGTCTATATCACGACGTGATCTTGTTTCACTTTTCATTTTAGAGCCAACTAACAATCGCGTTAAATTAATACGTGCTTGAGATTTGTTTGTCTCAAATAATTGTTCAATAGATTTTTTAAGCTCATTATCATTGGCGAAAAATATAGGTTCAATATCGTGAGCTAGTTTATCTGAATCGTGTAATTCTAACCATTGTTCTTGAAATAACTTAGCCATTTGATGACCTTTGACATTGTCTGGAGCAACAATTACAGGTCGTTTTCTTCCTTGTTGGAAAATATAATGGGCGCCTTGAGTTGCTTCATTTTCTTTATCAAGTGAAAAATAGAATTGATTTGGAAGACGAGCCACATCACTAGGTGTATTTAAGAATAATGTCGGAATTAATGTTTCAATAATACTGACCTCAGCAACATTACTTTTAAGTAAGGGCCCAATAATAAACTCACTATTTAACTCTATTGCTTGTTGGTAAGCACCTACGCCACCTAATTCATTACTATCAAGCGTAATAATTTCTTGTTCGCTATTTGTTGTGAGTAAGTGACTTAATAATCCATTTTGCACGGCTTCGCCTAATCTGGCGTAACGGCCAGTTAAAGGAAGTATAACTGCAATTTTTTGAGGATTAAAAGGGGTAATATTAACAGTCATTAATAATTGTTTTGGCAAATTATTTATCGCTAAATGGCTACTGAAATCAATTTTCCATTGTTTTAGCTTTTCAGTTAATACTTCAGGCGAATTGAGTGATGTTTTAGACAATAATACAAGTTGATGCCAACCACGTTGTTGATAAGAATAATTATATGTATCTATATTTTCCAGTAATTCTAAAGACAATGATTGATACGTTTTCCATATTAAGTCTTGAATATTAATAAGCTGCTCAGCATTAGTTGCTGTTTGCTCCGCAAGAATTAATGTTTCTATTGCTAACATTAATTCTTGATTTTTTATTAATAATTTAGCGCGTTGATCATAGTAAGCTATCCATCGTTGTGACGATAACTTCCACTGTGAATTAGGTGTTAGTACTGAAATAGCTTGCTTAAAGTCGTTATCGAACGCTAAACGTATACTTTGTAATAATTGTAATTCTAATCGATGATCATCAGTTAACATTTCTGTAGCAGGTAACTGAGTAAATAAATTGTCTGCAATTTTTATTTTATTATTTTTTAATGCAGCTCGTAATGCTAATAGTAGATTAGCTTGAGAATTTATACCTGAAGAACGTTGTGATAAATTAAGATAATAGCTATAAGAATTAGTGGCATGACCAACAGAAACCTGATTGCTCAAGAGGGATTTTTTAGTCGTAGGTGTTGAACCACAACCCCAAACAATTAGGCAAATTAATGTGATAATTGAAATTTGTTTACAGTCTTTACTTAATGAAAGTTTAAACACAATATTTCTCTCTGTTACAATAGTCAGTTAAGTGTATAACAATCTGTCGTTAATAGTTAACTAAGACAGAAATTATTGAGGAAGTTCATGGAATTATCCAGCGCAACATTATATATCGTCCCAACCCCAATTGGGAACTTAGCAGATATTACATTACGAGCCTTAACGATACTCGAACAAGTTGACTTAATTTGTGCTGAAGATACGCGACATACAGGTAAATTATTATCACACCATAATATAACAACCCGAATGTTGTCTGTTCATGATCATAATGAACGCGCTAGAATTCAAACATTAGTGGCCAAATTAGAAGAAGGGCAGTCTTTAGCTTTAGTGTCTGATGCTGGAACACCGTTAATTAGTGATCCTGGTTATCATTTAGTTAATGGAATTAGAGACGCTGGATTTGCCGTTGTGCCTTTACCAGGGCCTTGCGCTGCTATAACTGCACTTAGTGGTGCAGGTGTTGCAACCGATAGATTTTGTTTTGAAGGTTTTTTAAACGCTAAATCAGCAGGGCGTCAAGCTCAGTTGAGCGCATTGAAAAGTGAATCGAGAACAATGGTGTTTTATGAATCACCTCGTCGTATTCTGTCTACGGTTACTGATATGGCTCAAGCATTTGGTGATGATCGTCATATTGTTATCGCGCGAGAAGTAACAAAAACATTTGAAACTATTTATGGTGCGCCAGCAGGTGAATTATTAGAATGGCTTAATAGTGATGAAAATAATCGTCGTGGTGAAATGGTAGTTATGGTCTCTGGTTATAAATCTGACGATGAAGGTATTGTTCCTGAAGTTATCGATGCTTTAAAATTACTTGCTAGCGAATTGCCATTAAAGAAAGCAGCTGCGTTAGTCGCTAAGTTATATGGCGCTAAAAAGAACGCACTTTATAAACTTGGCCTCGAATTAGATCTTTAAATAGGTTTGAGCTGAGAATCAAATAAGTTTTTCAAAAGGCCAGCGAAATCTGTAATAAAGGTACGCTGGCTTTCTGTTATTTTGTTATTCATATTTTTACCTAACACTTCACTAAGATCATCAAATGCTTGATCAAATTCTTCAACGATATAAATTTTTTCTTGAGGAATGAGAAACTTATTCTGTTCGAATAATAAACTCATCTGTTCTACCATTTGGTAACGAATAAACAGTTTAATGGTCATAGGTTGGTGGCCATCAGTATGACCTTGGTTAAATATTACGATGCTTTCAGATAAGTATTCTATCAATGAAGCATAACCTTCACTTTGTATAACCATAATAAAACCTTAATATTGTTTAAAAGTCAGTGCGTAACAAAATATGTTACCAGACAAGTTTAGCACCTGTTGCTATTATAAGCGTTTATTGCTTATTTTCTAAAACAATTTAGATGTTTAAATATAATTAAGCCAAAATATATGAATATAAAAATATTTACCGTATAATCCGCGCCGGAAGTTGGTCAGACAATCGCTGCGTTAACATTAAGTTTAACGGGGAGGAAAGTCCGGGCTCCAATGAGCAGGGTGCCAGGTAACGCCTGGGGAGCGTAAGCTCACGACAAGTGCAGCAGAGAGAAGACCGCCGATGGCCTCATTCGTGAGGAACAGGTAAGGCTGAAAGGGTGCGGTAAGAGCGCACCGGGCGACTAGTAATAGTTCGTTGCAGGGTAAACTCCACCCGGAGCAAGACCAAATAGGGTTTCATTACTTTTAATAGTAAACGCGTGGCTCGCGTGGAAACCGGGTAGGTTGCTTGAGCCTATGAGCGATTATAGGCCTAGACGAATGATTGTCCACGACAAAACCCGGCTTATCGACCAGCTTCCACCATATTTTAATTTTTGATTCTATCAAAAAATACCTCTTAGAAAATGAACTCATTCTGTTGAATAAGTTTTTCAATATGTTGTTATATTTCTTAATAAGTAATGTAATTCCAACACATGTTAATCCAGTATATACAAGCCTAATATATGTAACCCACTATATATAAACTATAGTCTTATTAAAATTTACAGCATCTATTAAGACTACATTTCCCTTTCAAATTTTTAACGTGACTATTTAATCGTGTTACTAATATTTTTAAATTAGTAGTTGTATTTTTAGAAGATACAATCGATTACGTTAAATTAAATGTGAATTTAAAACGATATATTCATCATAATTACCTATTTTCTGCTATCTATTAACAATATATAATTATTGAATTGATTTACGGATGCCCCGTGATAACATTAATGCTTAGGATATAAACATGCAGCTATTGGCCTATTTATTAATTTTACTTCGATATAAAAGTAATTTAATTCGACTCTTTTATCCTTCTTTCTTAATACTTTTCGCATGTATCATATCTACAGCAAATGCAAAAAATTCTACACTAGACGAGCACAACATAGAATTTGAAGCATTATCTGAGTTAGAACTTTTAAAAAAAGCTAGACTATTTAGTCGTGATGACCAAAGCAAAAGTTTTCTATTTGCTAACGAAGCTTTACGTCTATCTGGAATAAATCATAATCATCTGGTTAGTGCAAAAGTTCATGCATTTCTAGGTACTTTGACCTACCAAGCCAATAATGTCGATGTAGCGTTGAATCACTTCTCACAAGCATCTTCGTTATATGAAAAAATAAATGATAAATCAAACCAAATAAAATATTCAATTAGTTACATCGATATCTTACTAGATATTAAGCAGTATAAAAAAGCCGATATTATGCTCGATGAACTGTTACCTATGGCTATAGATTACGGTAAGCCATTACCTATAGCATTAACACTCATAGCTAAAGGTGATAATTTTTACCACCAAAAATATTTTAATGATGCAATCAAAGAATATATTGATGCCTCTGAATATCTTTCAGGTGACAATAAAAAGGCGAAAAAACACCTAGGCGAAGCTTATAAAAAAATAGCACAATCATATAAACGATTAAAAAATAGAGAAAAAACTGTTTATTTCTATAAAAAAACATTGACTATTTATACTACTTTAAGAGAGACAAGATTAATCGCTCGTACATTAAATACGCTTGCAGAAGCCGAACGATATTTAGGTAATTTAGTCATAGCACTCGAATATTCCATTCGTGGCTTAGAAATATATAAACAACTTGATGATCCTGTTGGCCGCACTAAAGCATTAATGGGAGCCGGTATTATATATAGACATATTGGTCGCTATGAAAAATCACTTGAACATATTTATGAAGCACATTTATATTATAAGAAAATAAACGATATCAATGGTCTAGCTAAAAGTGCAAACCAATTAGGTTATATATACACTCGGTTACTTCAATTTGAACAGGCAAAGTATTTTTATCAGTTATCAATAGACTTATCGGGAAACAAAATCGACCAACAAACTCTTGCTTCTGCGTTAAGAGAAATGGCTGTTATAGATTTAAACTCTGGTGAGTATAAGTCAGCGATGATAATGGCAAAAAAAGCATATGAAATAGTTAAAAGTGAAAATGACAAATCAAAATCGTCACTTATTACTCGAGTTATTGGAAACATATACCGTGCTCAAAAAGATAGCTTTAACGCGATTTCTTATTATAGGCAGTCCTTAAGTTTTGCCATTGAAGTTAAAAGTAAAATATATCAAATTAAAGCCCAAACTGCATTGGGCGGTGTCCTTGTAGGAATTGACTCCAAAGAAGCTATTTCTTTACTCAAAAATTCTGTTTCACTGTCAACTGAAATCGATGACAAAAATCAAATGTTATATGCTTATCGTAAGTTACTTGCAGCAGAAAAATCACAAGGGAATGCTGTTGAATCTCTATATTATGCGGAAAAGGAAATAGCATTAACAAACGTTATTCAACAAGAAAATGACCATAATCAACTTATTCTAGCTAAAGCTAATTTATACTCGCATAAGATGGAAATAGAGCTGGATTCATTACGAGAAAAATCGATATATGATCAACTTGAATTAACTAAAAAAAATAATGAAATAGAGATCGCTGCGCAAACAAGAACAATCACTGAGTTACAATTACTAAAAAATAAATATTCTAGTATGACGTTGATATTATTATTGGGTGTGTGTGTGTTGTTAGTTGTATTTATTTATAGACGATTTTCTCTTTCTAAAAAGCGTAATAAAGAATTAGATTATTTGGTTGTTCGAGACCCTCTTACAAATTGTTATAACCGCCGAATATTATTTGAAATGTTAAATAGAGATTTTGACAATTCTGAACACGTTGATGAATATTGCGTAATAATGGCTGATATAGACTATTTTAAAGCCGTAAATGATAATTATGGCCACAATATTGGCGATTCTGTTATTTGTGGAGTAGCAAATATATTACAAACATGTGTTAAGACGAATGACATCGTGTCACGTTTTGGTGGTGAAGAGTTTTGTATCGTTTTACATCAGGTATCTCAAAACCAAGCAATGTCTATTGCTGAAACTATGCGAAGTAAAATTGAAAATACCGATTTTAATGATATCGCCATAACCTGTAGTTTTGGTATTACATCTATTAATTTTAGTGCTGGCTCACCAGCAGAATTAATACACCAAGCTGATATGGCTCTTTATGAGTCGAAATCTGTTGGGAGAAATCAAGTAACTATGTGGAATGACCAAATGGGTTAATCAAGCAATATTTAAGTAGAAGAATGAGTTTTCAGCATTATCAGTTAAAATGAGATTAACTATTGGTTTTGGAATACAAAACATGCATCGTTCAATGAAAGATGTTGTATTGGAAAGAAATGAAGAGTAAATAGAAAAATCCTTAACTCAAGTTAATAAAGCTGAAAGTAAAGTTCTCAAAGTTTTTAAGGTACTTAACGAACGCTTTTTAGGTAATTAAAGATAAGATGGTCACGTTTGAATGGAAGCTCATTAGTTGTAAAGCAATTCGAGACAAAGTGATTAACTATACTTGTACCCAGCAATACGACAAAGCAGCTGATATTACTATAAGTGAAGGTATTACTCATCTTAGAGAAATCTATTCACAACTAGATTACTTGCATAATTTTACTTTTAATAAAAAGACCAATTTATTACAATCGAACATTCACGCCTTTGAACTACCTTTACCTGACAAGTTATTTTCTCAAATTTTCTTAATTATTTACAACCATCAATCGATCTCTAACAAATTTATCACGGAAGCTTAACGTTTGTATTTTATCGACATTTCTGACTTGTTATTTAGATCGCATAAGATTAATTTAGTTGCATTAGCCCAATTAATTAAAAAAGAGTGATTAACATGAAGCAAGTACACGGAACTACTAAAAATAACCTTGTAAAACCATTAGCAACAGCAATAGCTTTATCAACTATGCTATTTTCAGTAAATGCAAGTGCTGGAGCTTGGGTTGGAGCTGAAGGTACTGGTTATGTAAAAATAGGTGCTTCAACTTATGATTCAAATGATACGCATGATGCTAGCCCAACATTCATCGATTTTGAAAGCGTTGGCGCATCAATCTATGCTGAATATGGTTTAGGTAATGATTTCTCAATATTTGGTTCTTTGCTTTATCAAGATTATGAACAACGAGATAGTGCTGTAGGTCTAACAGTGACTGATGGTTTTGGTGATGCTGAGTTTGGTGTTCGTTATCAATGGCAAGCAGATCCTTTCGTACTTTCTACTTCATTTTTAGTTAAAAGCCCTTTCTTATATGATTCTGATGATGGTTTAGGTAATAACCAACATGATTACGAAGCAAAAGTACTTATTGGTAAAAGTTTAAATGAATATGGTTATCTTGGCGCTGAAGTTGGTTACAGACTTCGTAATGGTGCTCCATCAGATGAATATCGTTATTTATTTGAATATGGTTTTAGTGCAACTAAAAACCTTTACTTCAGAGCAAAGTTAGACGGTATTTTAAGTGTTGAGAATGCAGATACAGTTGTTACTGAAAATTCAGATTTATCTAACCCGTTAGAGTTCGATGCTGGTAAACTAGAGCTTACGAGTGGTTGGAGCTTTGACCAAGGTAGCGCATTAAAAGGCTACGGTCTTGAGTTCACTTATACCCGAGAAATATACGGTGATAATATTTTGAAAGGTAATAGGTTTGAACTAGGTCTTACTAAAGTCTTTTAAGTAGTAATAGGTTTATAACGAATGTCTTTATTTGCAATAATTATGATAGCAGTGCATTTTGCACTGCTATTTATTTTATGTTTGTTTGGTTTACATCGTTTATCGATGGTGTTCCGTTGGTTTAAATATCGAAAATTTGAGCCTAAAGCGCCCGAGATATTTGATACATTACCGAAAGTTACGGTACAAATTCCATTATATAATGAACGTATGGTAGCTAAACGTATTGTTGACTCTATCGTTAAGCTTAAGTATCCAAGTGAAAGTTTACAAATTCAAATAGTAGATGATTCAACTGATGACACCTGTGACATTATTCGTGAACGCGTTAATTTCTATAAAGCTCAAGGAATTAACATTGAGCATGTACAGCGTGTCAATCGTCAAGGATTTAAAGCGGGTGCTTTAAAAGAAGCAATGGATACAGCAACAGGCGAGTTTATTGCCATTTTTGATGCTGATTTCATTCCTCATCCTGACACATTATTAAAAAGTATTAATCATTTCACACCATCTAATGTTGCCATGGTGCAATTACGTTGGGAGCATTTAAACCGTCGTAGTAGCTTATTGACTAAGACGCAAGCGGTTATGCTTGATGCTCATTTTAGTATTGAACAACAAGTACGTTGTGCTAGTGATATGCTGTTTAACTTTAATGGTACAGCTGGTATTTGGCGTACATCTGCCATTATTGATGCTGGTCATTGGAGTGCTGATACATTAACAGAAGATTTAGATTTAAGTTATCGTGCACAACTTGCTGGCTGGAAAATGGTTTACCTAAATGACATTGGTTGTCCTGGTGAATTACCTGCTGATATGAATGCTTTTAAAACGCAGCAATATCGTTGGGCTAAAGGTGGCGTGCAGGTAATGATGAAAATGTTACCGACAGTTTGGAAATCTAAACTGCCACTAACGAAAAAAATTGAATCAAGTTTTCATTTATCAAATAACTTAGCTTACTTTTTTATGTTACTTGATACTTTATTCTTCTTATTACCAAGTCTTTATTTGAGAGAAAAATATGACTTCCTTAATATTTGGTGGATAGATATTCCATTATTATTATTGTCGTCTGGTGGACATCTTGTTTATCTCTATTGGGGCCAAATAGCTTTAAAACGTTCTAAGAGTAGAGCATTAGCAAAAGTACCAAACTTAGTTATGTTAGGTATTCAATTAGCGATTAATAATTCAAAAGCAGGATTAGAAGCGTTATTAGGACGTGAAAGTGAGTTTGTTCGTACCCCTAAAACAGGCGAATTGAAAGATGATGTTGTAGTAACAAATACGCCGGTTAAAGAAAAACGATATAAAGCTGATGCTCCTAAAGGTGCTATTTTTGAATTTGTTATAGCCGCTATTTATGCGACTGTATTGACCTGGGCTATTATTCAACAACACTGGTTTATGATACCGTTTTTATTATTGTTAACTATTGGTTTTATTACCTCAGCTTTTCATAGTTTTTATAATTACTTCAGATTAACCAGATAGTTATGAAGTTTTGGCAATGGCTTAACGTACGAACACCAAACACTTCGTTATTTTATAGCAGTTTGTTTGGTGTATTACTGTTAAGCCTAAGTAGTTATTTATTATCTTATATCGCTGGTGGTCAAAGTAATTTTGACATCAGTTATATTGGTTATTACACAATGACTCAATATAGTGTCATGGGCCTTTTAATGTTGCTTGTGTGGAAAACGTCTCCTCAATCAGTATTAATTAAAGACTATAAATTATTACTTATTGTTGCTGTGCTAGCTCGTATCGTTTTATTAGGTGTTGATTCTTATACATCTAATGATGTTGACCGTTATTTATTTGATGGTCGCATTGCTGTTGAGGGAATAGACCCTTATCGAGTAAGTCATGATGCGCCAATACTTAAAGATTTACGTGAACAGTGGAAACCACCACAAGAGCACGCAAAGTATGTCACGCTTTATCCTCCTGTTGCATTAGCATTTTTTTCTTTCGTTGCATCAACCGGTATTGATAATGCAGAAATTATTTGGAAACTTATTTTATTAATCGCGGGCCTTACTACATTAGGTTTGATGGTTAAAGTTTTACAACATGCTAAAAAATTAGAACATTTAGCACTAATAGCTTTATCGCCATTATTAATTTTAGAAACAGGTGTAGGCTTGCATCTAGATACGCTATCAACATTAGCAATAGTTGGGGCTATTTATGCGTGGCAACGACATAAAATAGTTATTACTGGAATTGTGATAGCCGTTGGTATGTTAATTAAAGCGTTGCCATTAATGTTGTTATTACCTTTAGTATTTACATTTTCTCGTTTTAAAAACGCAGTTATATTAGTGTTATCTGCCATTGTTACTGTGATTACTATTTATGGTCTAACGATAAATTTAGGATTCTTACCTGTAGGTAGTATCGGTGTGTTCTTTGAAAAATGGCGTTTTGCAGCTCCTTTATTTACGAGTTTAGATAATGTATTAAGTCCGAAGGCTATTGTAGGATTTATGCTTGTTTTTGCCATCATAATGTCTAGTGTTATGGCATTTTTATGTTGGAAAACACATGAGTTTAAATCTAAAACATCTATATTATTTGGTGTAATGCAACTAGCTGTCGCTTTACCATTATTAATAAGCCCTGTGATATTTCCATGGTATTTAATGCCACTTATTCCTCTTATCGCATTATTTCCTAACCGTTTCATTATCGGTTGGACATTATTAATGCCATTAACTTACGAGGTGTTAGGGCCTTTTCTGAGTAATCAGATCTGGCAACCAGAACAATGGCCAATTTGGCTAATTGGTTTTTTACAGCTTACTGCATTATTTACGTTAATTACTTATATGTATCGTGTCTGGCCACATATTCGTAAAAATAATGTTAACAGTGATTATTGTTAGTTTTTGAATCAAAAACTATTTGATATTTCATCAATTCAGATATTAAAAATTTAGAGATTAAACATGTATAAAGGCCAAAAAGTAGCAGTAGTTATTCCTGCACTCAATGAAGAAAAAGCTATCGAGATAGTCGTTAAAAGCTTAGTCAGCTTAATTGCTGACGGTGAGCAAGTTATTGATCAAGTCGTTGTGTGTGATAACGGATCTACAGATAGTACTGTTGACGTTGCGACTAAAGCCGGAGCATTAGTTGTATCACAGCCTATTAAAGGCTACGGAATTGCATGCTTAACAGCTATGGCTAGTTTACCTGAATGCGATATCGTGTTGTATGTTGATGGCGATGATTCATGTTTTATCGAAGAAGCAAAAGTACTACTTGATGGTATTATTAATGGCGATGACTTGGCTATTGGTAGCCGTACATTAGGTAATATTGAAAAAGGTGCATTAACCAGACCTCAATTATTAGGTAATTGGTTCGCTAGTCACTTAATTACCTTGATATGGGGACATAAAATTACCGATTTAGGTCCTTTTAGAGCAATAAGAAGTGATTCATTACGTGCAATTAATATGCAAGATGAGACTTTTGGCTGGACAGTAGAAATGCAAGTTAAAGCCATTATATGTGGTATGCAAGTTTCTGAATATAAAGTGGACTCTAAGGTACGTATTGGCGAATCAAAAATTAGTGGTACTGTTTCAGGCTCGGTAAAAGCAGGAATCGGTATTATATCAATGATTGTTAAATTGTTCTTTAAACGTACTGAAATCATTGAGCAACAGAAGAAATTAAGTTAATGAGTAAAGTAAAAATTATCCTCGTTATGTTAACTTTTTTAGCCATTGCTGGTGGTGTTAAAGTTTACAAGCTATATGAAGCGATGAGTCCAACGCCTATTGTTTTTTGGCAAACAAGTAATGAAGAGAATAGGCAATCGATTGATCACCAATTATGGGGTGATTTTCTTGCTAAATATTTATTTAATAATGTTGAAAAAAATATTCACGAATTCGATTATAAAAAAGTAACAAAGCAAGATAAAAAATTACTGACGGGTTATTTAACGCAGCTTAAAGATATCGATCCTCGTGTCTATAATAAACATGAACAGTTAGCTTTTTGGGCTAATTTGTATAATGCGTTAACAATAGAGGTTGTGTTAAAAAATTTTCCTATAGAATCGATTAAAGATATTGGGGATGGTTACACAGGGCCTTGGAACAAAAAATTGATTACTATTGTTGATCAGCCATTAACGTTAAACAATATTGAACACGGTATTTTACGCGGTATATGGAAAGACAAACGTATTCATTACGTTATTAATTGCGCGAGTATTGGATGTCCTGATTTACCATTAATACCTTTATCTGGTAAAAGCATTGAACAACAATTAGAACAAGGTGCAACAAGGTATATCAATCAACCTAAAGGTGTTCAATTTATTGATAATCAATTAATTGTATCGAATATTTATAATTCGTTTTCGGTTGATTTTGGCGATACACAGCAAGCACTATTAGAACATTTAAGTAATTATGCAACACCAGCCCTTAAAACTAAATTAAATGATTTTAATGGCGATATAGATTTTGAATATAACTGGAAATTAAATGCACCTCATTGAGGTCTTTTAATATTGAAACAATCATCTGAGTATGAAATAAAATATGTCTGACAATATAATATTAATGCCGCTAAGTGATCGAGCTAAAAAAGAATTGATGCCAACACTTGTTGTATTTTGTAAGCGTCCTAAAATTGGTCAAGGGAAGCAACGTTTAGCTGAAGCTATTAGTCCAGAACAAACATCAATTATAGCTAAAGCATTATTAGCCTGTGCTATCGAAGACAGTATTGCATGGCAAGGTCCTGTTGTTATTGCTTGTTCAGATGATAATGATATTGAATGGGCACAAGACCTGAATAAAAACGCTCAAGTTCTTACGCAATTACCATCAGGATTGTCAGGCAACCTTGGGCAACGCTTAAATTATGTTGATCGTGTTTTACGTTCTTTAGGTCATCAAAACATAATTACTATTGGTACAGACGCTCCAGCTTTAACTCAATCACATTATACAGCCGTTATTGATTCATTAAATGAACACGATATCGTGTTAAGTCATGCTGATGATGGTGGTGTTGTTATTATGGCGAATAGTAAACCATGGCCTAATATTATCAATCTACCATGGAGCACAGACGAATTATCTCAAGCGTTATCTGGCGCTTGTGTTGCTAATGAATTAAGTGTTGATTATACAAAACCTTGCTATGATATTGATTATATTGCCGATATAGAAAAATTAATGATCGATCTTAAAGACGATCCACGCCCAGCAAGGCAAGCATTGCTAGGCACAATCAATCAATTATTTGTTACATCAGGAGTTATTAGTCATGCATAACGTTGTCAAAGATTATTATGGAAATGTGTTAACCGGTTCAGAAGATTTACAAACCAATGCGTGTTGTACTGATGATGATTTAACCCCCTCAATAAAAAAAATACTATCAAACATTCATGATGAAGTAATGATGCGTTATTACGGTTGTGGATTAGTAACCCCAGAATTATTAACTGACTGTGACGTACTCGACTTAGGCTGTGGAGCAGGGCGTGATTGTTATGCTATTGCTCAAATGGTTGGTGAGAATGGTTCTGTTACTGGTGTTGATATGACCGATGAACAACTCGAAGTTGCTAATCGTCATATTGAATATCACCGTGAAAAATTTGGTTATAAAGAAGCTAATACTCGATTTTTAAAAGGTTATATTGAAAAGTTAGATGAATTAAATATTGCTGATAACAGCATTGATGTTGTTATTTCTAATTGTGTTATTAACTTAAGCCCTGATAAAGAAGCTGTATTGCGTGAAGTGTTTCGAATTTTAAAACCGGGTGGAGAAATCTATTTTTCTGATGTTTATGCTGATAAACGTGTACCAGCTCATTTAGTTGAAGATCCTTTATTGTATGGTGAATGTTTAAGTGGTGCGCTTTACTGGAATGATTTTGAAAATTTAGCGAAAAAATCTGGCTTTACAGAGCCAAGACTTGTTGGCAGTCGTGCAATTACGATAGACAATGATGAATTAGCTAATAAATTAGAAGACATTAAATTTACATCAGCAACTTATCGATTATTTAAAGCTAATGGTCTTGAGTTAGACGCTCAAGATTACGGTCAGTCGGTTACTTACCTTGGTAGTATTGGTGAAAGTGAATCTGAATTTCAACTTGATGAATCAACTACATTTGTAGCTAACGAATCAACTAAGGTTAGTGGTAATACATTGCGTACTTTACAACAATCACGTTTTAGTTCGCATTTTGAATTTGAAGGGAACTTTGATAAACATCTTGGTTTATTTGAATCAACTGACAATACGTTTGATTTCATGAGTGATAACTCAGACAGCGAAACATCAAGCTGTTGTGCCCCTGCTGCACCAGCTAAATCGAGCTGCTGTTAATGGACGAGTCAAATCGTCAAGAAGATTGGGAATATACACCACTGGGTGATCCTCGTGGTTATATTAAGCCCCATTCAATTAAAGAGCTTTGGTTTCATACTGGTACTAAATGTAATTTATCTTGCGATTTTTGCCTTGAGGGTTCAAGCCCTTCAGATAAGCGTTTATTAACGCCAAAGTTTGAAGAGGTTAAGCCGTTTATTGATGAAGCATTAACAATGGGCGTAGAGCAGTTTTCGTTTACCGGTGGCGAACCTTTTTTAGCCAAAGATATGATTGATATTCTTGATTATGCTTCTCGTTTTAAACCGTGCTTAGTCTTAACCAACGGCACAGAGCCGTTAGTTAAACGTCTTGATTCATTAATTGAATTACAAGCTAAGAATCAACACCCTGTTGCTTTTAGAGTCAGTATTGATTCGCACATCGAAAAAATACATGATGAAGGCCGCGGTGAAGGCAACTTTGCTAAAGCATTTATTGGTATGCGTTTATTACACAATAAAGGGTTTGATATTTCACTTGCACGTCACATGGCCAAAGGTGAAAAAACGCCTGAAGTAGAACAAGAATATAAACAATTATTCTCACTTAATGGTTTACCTACTGATATGACAATGGTCGCGTTTCCTGATTTTCAAGCACCAGGGACGATTGCAGATGTACCGCATATTACAACTAATTGTATGACGCAATATCAAACGCAAAGCCAGCGTGAGAATTATATGTGTGCTACGTCGAAAATGATCATTAAGAAAGGCGATGAAATGCAAGTGTACGCTTGCACACTTGTTGATGACGATGAAGATTATTTTTTAGCAACAACGCTCGCAAAAAGCATGACAAAAACCGTTAACCTAAAACACCATCGTTGTTATAGCTGTTTTGCCTTCGGCGCCAGCTGTAGCGAGATGTGAAGAAACTATGAGGTCTGAAGAAAAAGTGAAATCTATTTTATTTTTATGTACTGGTAACTCTTGTCGTAGTCAAATGGCACACGGCTTTGCTAACGCTATATTAGGCGGTAAATTTGCTAGTTACTCCGCTGGTATTGAGTCTCATGGTTTAAATCCGTTTGCGGTTAAAGTGATGCAAGAAGCGGGTATTGATATCAGTAGACATCAATCTCAAACACTTGATGAGTTTGAAGAAGATCAATTTGATTATGTATTGGCCGTTTGTGAACATGCAGCGAGTAATTGTCCAACATTCCCAGCTAAAACTAATGTAATCACACATCAATTTGACGATCCACCTAAGTTGGCTAAAGAAGCCAAAACCGATGAAGAAGCGTTATCGCATTATCGTCGTGTACGTGATGAAATAAAACAGTGGGTAACATCGTTACCAGAACAAATGAGTTAAGGAAAAACTATGTTAGCAGTTATTGGTGGCACCGGAATTTACAGTATTGATGGTTTAACTGTCATTGAAGAACATCATGTTGAAACGCCATATGGTAATCCATCAGCCGCTATTGTTCGTGGTGAATATTGCGGTAAAGAAATTTTATTCTTACCACGACATGGTAATAATCATAGTTTGTTACCATCGGAAGTTAATTATCGCGCTAATATCTGGGCATTAAAGACACTGGGTGTTAGTCAAATTATTGGGCTTTCAGCCGTTGGTAGTTTACAACAAGAAATTAAACCTGGTGATTTAGCGATTGCCGATCAGTATTTTGATTTTGTTAAATTACCCCGTGAAAAAACATTCTTTGGTCAAGGTTTAGTTGCTCATGTGTCTACCGCAGAGCCAACGTGTAATGCTTTAGCTGATGCTATTAGCAAAGCTGCAGCAACTTGTGACATTGATATTCATCGGAATAAAACATACGCCTGTGTTGATGGTCCTCGCTTAGGAACTCGTGCAGAGAGTTTATTTTTGAAAAATGCTGCACAATGTGACTTGGTTGGTATGACTAATGTTCCTGAA
>CALJMY010000038.1 GCA_937981905.1 uncultured Enterobacterales bacterium | reverse complement strand
GATGGGGGAGTTCGATTCATTATTCTCAGCTGCGAATATTAGTTTATTACATCATGTGAATGCTGCGCTTCGTGCTCATATATTATTTGAACGTGATGTCGATTACATTGTAAAAGGCGGTGAAGTTATCATCGTTGATGAACATACTGGTCGTACAATGGAAGGTCGTCGTTGGTCTGAAGGTTTGCATCAAGCTATTGAAGCACTTGAAGGTGTAGATATTCAAAACGAAAACCAAACATTAGCGTCTATTACGTTCCAAAACTATTTCAGAATTTACGATACATTATCAGGTATGACTGGTACGGCAGATACCGAAGCATTTGAATTCCAAAGTATCTATGGTTTAGACACTGTTGTTATACCAACTAATCGTCCAATGGTTCGTAATGACATGGCTGATTTGATCTTCATGTCTACCGAAGAAAAATTTGAAGCGATTATTAAAGATATCAAAGCATGTCAAGAACGTGGTCAACCTTCATTAGTCGGTACTATTTCAATTGAATCATCAGAATACCTATCTGAGTTCCTAACGAAAGAGAAAATCGAACATAGCGTACTAAATGCTAAATTCCATCAACAAGAAGCTGAAATCATAGCTAAAGCTGGTGAGCCTGGTCGCGTAACTATTGCGACAAACATGGCGGGTCGTGGTACTGATATTATGTTGGGTGGTAACTGGCAAGTTGAAGTAGACGCATTAAAAGATCCAACAGAAAAACAAATTGAACATATCAAGTCATTATGGCAAGTACAGCATGACAAAGTACTAGAAGCTGGTGGTTTATATATTCTTGGTACAGAACGTCATGAATCACGTCGTATCGATAACCAATTACGTGGTCGTGCTGGTCGTCAAGGTGATGCTGGTGCATCGCGTTTCTATCTTTCAATGGAAGATAGCTTAATGCGTATATTTGCTTCTGAGCGAATGACTGGCATGATGAAAAAGCTTGGTATGGAACGTGGTGAGTCAATCGAGCACGTGTGGGTAAACAGAGCAATTGAAAATGCTCAACGTAAAGTCGAAGGTCGTAACTTCGATATGCGTAAACAGTTACTTGAGTATGATGATGTTGCCAATGATCAACGTAAAGTAATTTATGAGCAGCGCAATGAATTGATGGATGAAGCTGATGTATCAGCTACTATTAATAATATCCGCACAGATGTTGTTGAAGATATTATCCGTCAATACATTCCTATTCAATCGTTAGAAGAGCAATGGGATATTGAAGGCCTTGAAATACGTTTAAAAGAAGATTTCTTAGTTGAAATGCAAATTTCAAATATGCTTAAAGAAGATGAGCAGTTACATGAAGAAAATCTTGTTGAAAAAATTCAAGAAACTGTTGAGCAATCTTATCAATTGAAAGAAAAAATGGTTGGTAGTGATGTTTTACGTCAAGTCGAAAAAGCAGTAATGCTACAAACACTTGATGGTTTATGGAAAGATCATTTGGCTGCAATGGATCATTTACGTCAAGGTATTGGTCTACGTGGTTACGCTCAAAAGAACCCTAAGCAAGAATTTAAACGTGAATCATTTGAGCTGTTCCAAGAGTTACTTCAATCACTTAAAACTGATGTTGTCGTTCTTTTAAGTAAAGTACAAGTACAATCACAAGAAGATGTTGAAGCTATTGAAGCACAACGTCGTCAAGCTGAAGCGACTGAACTTGAATTTCAACATGCTAATGCTCAAGTAGAAGAGAGCAATGAGCTGCCGGTAATGGAAACCGTTATTCGTGAAACTGATAAAGTCGGTCGTAATTCGCTTTGCCCTTGTGGTTCAGGTAAAAAATACAAACATTGTCACGGTAAACTAACATAGACGAACTCATATTCCTTTGTTAATTACTTATAAATGCCGTTCATGAAAGTGAACGGCATTTTTTTGTTTACAAGAGATTAAATTCTTATATTAGTAATCAATGAACATATATTCTTTTTTATAGTATTACCTGCTTCAACACATTCAGAATGACCAGCCTTATAAATAAATTCATCTAATAATTAATCAATAGCATTATATTGGTGCGTTAATTCTTGCTAAATAATGACTAAGCATTGGAAAACAGTGAGTTTTAGCACAAAGTTCACATTTGGAGCAAAAATAAATAATGTCGCACCATTGGGGTGCGTAAAGTGGCTGTTAACTTTGTGTTTTAATAAAATATCCTTTAATAACAATAACTTTTATTCTTGGTATGGCTCTTGTAATAAGAATGTTAATTACAACTATAAACAAAGGTTTTTTCATGAAAATGATTACTGCAATCATCAAGCCCTTTAAACTTGATGAAGTAAGAAATGCAATCGCGCAAGTAGGAGTTGAAGGTTTAACTGTTACTGAAGTTAGAGGTTTTGGACGTCAAAAAGGCCATACTGAACTATATCGTGGTGCTGAATATCAAGTTGATTTTCTTCCTAAGATGAAAATTGAAATTGCATGTCAAACTGATGCTGTCGATCGTTTAATCGAAGCTATCATTTCTGCAGCACATACTGGAAAAATTGGTGACGGTAAAATCTTTGTTACTGACTTAGAACAAACAATTAGAATTAGAACTAGTGAATTTGGCGACGAAGCACTTTAAGGGGTAAATGATGGAAGAATTAGCAAAAGTTGGTGCAACAGTTACAGAACTGCGTTTTGCACTTGATACGTTTTACTTTTTAATATCTGGCGTTTTAGTCATGTGGATGGCTGCTGGTTTCGCAATGCTAGAAGCTGGTCTTGTACGTTCGAAAAATACAACAGAAATTTTAACTAAAAACATTTGTTTATATGCAATTGCTTGTGCAATGTTTTTATTAGTTGGTTACAACATCATGTACGTTGATAATACTGAAGGTGGTTGGTTACCAACTATTGCTGGTTTTATCGGTGGACAAGCGGAAGGTGCTGACCATGCACTTGAGTCAGATTTCTTCTTCCAAGTTGTTTTCGTAGCAACAGCTATGTCAATTGTATCTGGTGCAGTTGCTGAGCGTATGAAACTATGGGCATTCTTATTATTTAGTGTTGTATTAACAGGCTTTATTTACCCTGTTGAAGGATACTGGACTTGGGGTGGTGGTTTCGTTTCAAAACTAGGTTTTGTTGATTTCGCTGGTTCAGGTATCGTACATATGGCCGGTGCTGCTGCTGCTATCGCTGGTGTATTACTACTAGGTGCTCGTAAAGGTAAATATGGTAAAAATGGCCAAATTAACCCGATTCCTGGTTCTAACATGCCAATGGCAACGTTAGGTACATTCATCTTGTGGATGGGTTGGTTTGGCTTTAACGGTGGTTCACAATTATTAGTATCTGATGCTGAAAATGCTGGTGCAGTAGCTAAAATCTTTGTTAACACTAACAGTGCTGCAGCATTAGGCGCGATCAGTGCTCTAATTATCTGTCGTATTCTATGGAAGAAAGCTGATTTAACAATGATTCTAAACGGCGCATTAGCTGGTCTTGTTGCTATCACTGCTGATCCATTATCACCTTCACTAGGCGGCGCTGCACTTATTGGCTTACTAGCTGGTGGTTTAGTTGTATTCTCAATCATTACACTTGATAAACTTCGTTTTGATGACCCTGTAGGCGCTGTATCGGTTCATGGTGTTGTTGGTTTATTCGGTTTATTATTAGTTCCATTTAGCAATGCAGATGCTTCATTCGGCGGCCAAATAATTGGTGCTGCAGTTATCTTTGCATGGGTATTCACTACGAGCTTTATCGTATGGTTTGCACTGAAGAAAACTATGGGTATTCGTGTTACTGAAGAGCAAGAATACGTAGGTATGGATGTTGTAGATTGTGGTGTTGATGCTTACCCTGAGTTTGTATCTGCTAAGAATTAATCTAGCATTCACTAAAACTTAGTTAAGCTACTTAAGCCTCTCGTTATTATAACGAGAGGCTTTTTTTATGGCTGCTAAATATATTAGCTAGTTGAGTGGTATTAATTAACTGGTATGACGGTAGCGAGCCTTGTTATGATGTAATAAGAAGATAAATTAATAATAGAAGAGTTATGAAACATATTCATATTTTAGGTATTTGCGGCACCTTTATGGGTGGTATTGCCATTCTAGCCCGTGAGCTTGGTTTTAAAGTGACTGGTAGTGATGCTAATGTTTATCCACCAATGAGCACTCAATTGGAAGAAAGTGGTATAGAGTTGATTCAGGGTTACAATCCTAGCCAACTAGACCCTGCGCCAGATTTAGTTGTGGTTGGTAATGCAATGAGTCGTGGTAACCCTTGTGTTGAGTTTATGCTCGATCGTAATATCCCATATACTTCAGGCCCTCAATGGTTATTAGAAAATTTATTGAAAGATCGTTGGGTCATTGCTTTATCTGGCACTCACGGAAAAACTACAACAGCCAGTATGGTTGCATGGATTTTAGAAGAAAATAATCAACACCCTGGCTTTTTAATCGGTGGTGTCCCGCAATGTTTGGGTGTGTCGGCAAAATTAGGTGAATCACCTTTTTTTGTAGTTGAAGCTGATGAATATGACAGTGCCTTTTTTGATAAACGTTCTAAGTTTGTACATTACCGCCCGCGTACGTTAGTGATTAATAATCTCGAATTTGATCACGCTGATATATTCCCAGATTTAGCGGCCATTGAACGTCAGTTCCATCACTTAATTCGCATGGTGCCAAGTAATGGGTTAGTTATTAGCCCAACACATACAAAATCTTGTGAAGATGTTTTAGACATGGGATGTTGGAGTGAGCAGCAAACTATGGGAGATGATGGAGATTGGTCTTATCAATTACTAAAATCTGACGGATCAAGTTTTAATGTTTATTATCAAAAGCATTTTGTAGGTAAATTAGACTGGGATCTAATTGGTACGCATAATGTCCAAAATGCCATGATGGCGATTGCTGCCTCACGCCATGTCGGAATTTCACCAACCCATTCTATTGATTCTCTTACTCGCTTTAAAAATGCAAAACGTCGTTTAGAAAATAAAGGAAAAGTAAACGAGATTACAGTCTATGATGATTTTGCACATCACCCAACGGCGATTCAAACAACTCTTGAAGGTTTACGAGCTAATGTGGGGCAGGAACGAATTATTGCTATTTTAGAACCACGTTCTAATACAATGAAACAAGGCGTTCATCAACATACACTTTTTAATTCAATGGTTGAAGCTGATGCTATCTTTTTATACCAACCTGACGATATTCATTGGAATATGCGCGAGATGATTAATGATAAGTCGCCGACGACAGTGATTGAAAATAAACTTGATAAGCTTATCCAAGATATTGTTAATATTGCCAAGCCAACTGATCATTTATTAGTGATGAGTAATGGCGGCTTTGGCGGTATTCATCAGAAATTATTAGACGCAATAGCGTTAAAGGAATCTAAATAATGCCTGCATTTGATCGAAGAATCACGCTTGCTTTGACGGGAGCATCTGGTGCTCCTTATGGCTTACGTTTATTACAACAATTGTTAGCCGCTAATAGTCAAGTATATTTATTGCTCTCTGACGCCGCTAAAATTGTATTAGCGACTGAATCTGAATTAGCTATTCCACAAGAACATAATGCAGCTCAATTATTTTTAAATGAATATTTTAATGCACAAGAAGCACAAATTCAGTTACTTGAAAAAAGTGACTGGTTTAGTGCACCAGCATCAGGTTCTTCATCGCCTAAGCAAATGGTAATTTGCCCGTGTTCAATGGGAACATTATCATCTATTTGTTATGGTGCTAGTAATAACTTAATTGAACGTGCAGCTGATGTTATTTTAAAAGAACGTGGACAACTATTGATTGCGTGGCGTGAAAGCCCGTTATCATCGATACACTTAGAAAATATGCTGAGCTTATCTAAACTTGGTGTGACGTTAATGCCATTGGCACCAGGTTTTTATCATAAACCACAAACTTTGGAAGATATCATTGATTTTATGGTGGCAAGAATCTTAGATCACTTAAAGATAGAGCAATCTTTAGTATTGCCTTGGATGTCTGACGTTAAATAGTAAGAACATATCATTAATCCTATTAACTATAGGATTAATGATAATTTAATTACAGTACTAAAGGTAACAAGTGTTGTTTCTTTTTTATTTCCTCGATTAATGCAGGGATAATATAAGCATGTTTCTTGTTTAAGTAATGAATCAAATTTATTTGTTTTAATATTGGCAATACACGTTTTATTTTTATCTTAGGGAAATACTCTTTGATTATTTTATCAGCACGTTGTTTATCACTAACAACATAATTTACTTTGCCTACAGTTAACAACTTAAACTTTCGTTTCGTGCTGCCAACCCACACAATATCACTGGGAAATTGTTTAGCAAAATTCTCCTCCCACTGAATACCACGATGAACAGCAATAGAAGTCCCTATTAGATCTTTAATTAATTTTTGACTATCTTCTTTCTCAATAGTGTAAGCATAAGTATTAAGTTGATAAAGTGTTATTGGAACAGCTACAAGGTTTGAATAATCTTTTTCTATATGTTCAGCACGTAATAATTCACCATCTAAATCACCATCATTACTTAAAGTTAGTGAGCGTTTAGCTGGTAATCCTATGGTGTCGAGTTCGATACCTAGTTCTTTATAAATAGGGCTAAGAAATTCAAATACCTGCTTTTGAATATCACTCTCTTTAATTTGACCTAATGTAATTGTTTGAGGGTAAGTAGTTATTGAATTTGTTGATAATATGTCTGAAGCATAGGCTTTCGATTGAATAATTAATACAATTAAGGTTAAAACACGGCGTTTCACTAAATGGCTCCAAGAAATTCTTTATAGCGTTTATATAATTTGTTACGCGAGTAAACAATATTTTAACAAATGTTAAACATTAAAACTATGAATTTAATTACTGCATTGTTAGTTATTTATTTTTGCAGGTCTTATTATTGTTTTATTCGTAAACAGTGAACTGTATTTATCGTTCGTATCAATAGTTGAGATTGATCTGATTCAAATCTTAAACCAATAGCGTATAATATATGGAGTTTAACACTCAATTCATAGTAATTATCGAGGCATCATGAGCGCATTATTTATTAAAGGACTCACTAAAACTTATAGTGGTGGAGTTGAAGCTCTAAAAGGCATTGATTTAACGGTAGAAGCTGGTGACTTTTATGCACTACTTGGCCCTAATGGTGCCGGTAAATCGACAACCATTGGTATCATTTCTTCATTAGTGAATAAAACGAAAGGTCAAGTTGAGGTTTTTGGGCACAATATTGATTCTGATCTTGTTAAAGCTAAACAACACATTGGCTTAGTTCCTCAAGAGTTTAATTTTAATCAATTTGAAACAGTCCTACAGGTTGTTATTAACCAAGCTGGTTATTATGGTGTTCCTAAAAAATTAGCATTAGTACGTGCAGAAAAATATTTAACGGCATTAGATTTATGGCAAAAGCGTAATGCTGCGTCACGTCAATTATCTGGTGGTATGAAACGTCGATTGATGATTGCACGAGCGCTAATGCACGAACCTAAATTATTGATTTTAGATGAACCTACAGCTGGTGTTGATATTGAACTTAGGCGTTCAATGTGGGAATTTCTTCAAAATTTAAATGAAGAAGGCGTTACCATCATACTGACGACCCATTATTTAGAAGAGGCGGAATCGCTTTGTCGTAATATTGGTATTATCAATAATGGCGTCATCGTCAAAGATACGAGCATGAAAGAATTATTGTCTCAACTAAATGTTGAAACGTTTATTCTTGATATTAAGCCTGTTGATACGCCTATATCATTAGATGGATTTATTACTCGCCTTGTTAATGATCATACCCTTGAAGTTGATGTTGAAAAAGGTCATGAACTTAACGTATTGTTCTCTCAATTAACCGCTAATGACATTAATGTGCTCAGCATGCGAAATAAAGCTAATCGTTTAGAAGAATTATTTCTTCGTTTAGTTAATCAAACTTCATAGGAGCGTTATTTTGTCTGCTAATTTTATTGCATTAAAAAGTTTATTAACGAAAGAGATTAATAGATTTACCCGTATTTGGTTACAAACCTTAGTGCCACCAGCCGTTACAATGAGTTTATATTTTGTAATTTTTGGTACCTTAATTGGTGAGCGCATTGGTGTTATGTCTGGCTTTAGTTATATGGAATTTATTGTTCCGGGTCTAATTATGATGTCAGTGATTACTAATTCTTATTCAAATGTTGCATCGTCATTTTTCAGCTCTAAATTTCAACGTAATGTAGAAGAGCTTCTCGTTGCGCCAGTACCAACTTGGATTATTATTGCTGGATATGTTGGCGGTGGTGTAACTCGTGGATTATTGGTCGGCTGTATTGTTACTGTTTTGTCATTATGTTTTGTCGACTTACAAGTATCTAACTTTGGTGTGTTAATTATTAGTGTATTATTTACCTCGATATTATTTTCATTAGGCGGTTTAATTAATGCAATTTTAGCGAGAAATTATGATGATATAAGTATTATTCCTAATTTCGTATTAACACCGTTAACATACCTTGGTGGTGTATTTTATTCGTTATCATTATTACCTGAGTTTTGGCAGGATGTATCAAAAGCTAATCCTATTGTTTATATGATTAATACATTTCGTTATGGGTTTTTAGGAGTGACAGATATTCCACTCATCTATTCATTTTCGATTATTTTCTTATTTGTGGCTACTTTTTATGGTGTCGCTCATTGGATGATTTCTCGCGGCATTGGTCTGCGTTCTTAGAGTTAATTATGTCTTTTGCAAATTCACACGAAATAGTTACTAACCAAGATGGTTTAAATGAAAACCTCGATGAGATAGTGGCTAAACATCTTAAACATACTTTTAAGAAGCCTTATCAACAACATTCTATTGATGGCTTTAAAGCCGTTGAAATACAAATAGGGCAAGTTAATAAACCTGTTATATTTGATTCATGTTGTGGGGTGGGTGACAGCACCGTTAAGCTGGCGAAACTACATCCTGATCATTTTGTGATCGGTATGGACAAATCAGGGCATCGTTTAAATAAAAATGAAGCTTATGAGCAACATGGTGTTGATAACTTTATGTTATTACGTACCGATTTGAATGATTTTTGGCGCTTGGCACTTGAGGCGCAACTAAAAATCGATAAACATTTCATTTTGTATCCTAACCCTTGGCCTAAGGCAAAGCATATTCAGCGTCGTTGGCATGGAAGTGCTGTTTTTCCTACCATTGTGGCATTAGGTGGTGAATTAGAGATGCGAAGTAATTGGCGTTTATACTTAGATGAGTTTTCACAAGCATTGTCATTAGTTGGTAAGGAAAGTTCAGTGGTTGAGTTTTCACCTGAAGAAACTATCACACCGTTTGAACGGAAATATCAAGCAAGTGGACAAGCATTATTTAAACTAACATCAGAACTATAAATGTATAAATAAAATACTAAAAAAGATGTAAATGAAGTAGTAACAGGAGTTTAAATTAAGTGATAACAAAGGTATCTATTAAGTCATATTAATATGATTACTTAGAAGTCTGTTTCTTCTTTTAGTGTATTCAAATAATAAA
>CALJMY010000037.1 GCA_937981905.1 uncultured Enterobacterales bacterium | reverse complement strand
GATTCCTATTCTGACGTTATTTGGCGGTGCGTTTGGATATGATTTTAAAATATCAGAAGTACTATTATCTAAAACGGATACTAAAATTAATAGAGTGTTTACGATTGACTTTCCCAGTGAGTCTAAAATGAATGATTTTTTTTCTGATCCTGATTACATCTGCGTAAAGGAAAAACACTTTAATAAATCAGTCAGCAGTACTACTATTATTGGAATGCATGAAATTACAAACTAGCAAACACAATCACGACCTTTGCTCTTCGCTTCATATAATGCTTTGTCTGCACGATTGATAATATCCTTATGAGTTTTGTCATTGATGTCAGATTCAGCTACTCCAATACTTATGGTGCTGATAATTGTATTCGCATCAATAATTAACGGATCACTTTTTAGTTGATTTCTTAGTTTGTCTGCGATCATATAGGCTGAATTTTTATTGGTGTCGGGTAACATAATACAAAACTCTTCACCGCCGACTCTGGCCATCACGTCGTGAGATCTAATATTGTTTTTGCATAACGTAGTTAGATGTTGGATAGCTAAATCACCTATTGCATGTCCGTACGTATCATTAATAGATTTAAAAAAATCAATATCTATTAATAACACTGAATAGGTATGATCTTCGCGTTTAAATCGTGAGTATTCATTATTTGAAATAGTGTTAAAGCTTCTTAAATTATACAAACCGGTTAATTCATCAGTATTAGATAATATTTCTAGTTTTTGCTCTAATATTTTATGTTCAGTAACATCACGTTCAATAGCCATGAAGTGTGTAACAACACCCTCATCATTCTTTAATGGCATAATACTTAAATCTAACCAATAGGATTCACCTGATTTTGAATAGTTTTTGATCGTAACTCTGACAGGTTCTTGTTTTTGTAACGCTGTGCGAATTGTAGTTTTGGTCTTAGCGTCAGTTTCATGAGATTGTAATATACGAGGGCTTTTACCAATAGCTTCTTCACGGCTATAACCAGAAAGTTTAACAAAAGCGTCATTAACATAAACAATTTCTGGACCTGGTTCATTAATCATATCAGCTTTGGTGACTATGATAATATCGAGCGCATTTTCTACAATGTCTTTGAAATTAAAATCGAAACTATCCATGGAATAAGCTTTATCAATATTAAAGAATTACGATAACAGAGAACATTCATTTCTGTAACATTATTTCACAATATATTATAACAAAACTATTTATGTTATTAATTTATAAAAAATACTTATGAATAGTTTCTATGTCGACTATCTTTCATCAGAACATCTAATTTAACTTGGGCTTGTTTGGGAGATTGTAAGTCGATTATCTCTATCATTTCACATTCATCCCTAATCATTTCAGGAATTAAACTAGGATAGTGTCGACAGTCTTCAGGTCTATCGAGATAAATGCTGCAGGTATACTTACTTTTTTCAGAAGCAGATTTTTTAGGTTCAATTCCTAAAAATGGACATGAGGTTAGTTTTTCACCTGAGTTGGGATCAAACCAAATATCATCATTTTTTACATATTCAAAGATTTCAGGATTGAATATCTCCCACAAATCGATTTCATCTTGTGTTGCTGACAGTGCGCCGTCGCCATATTTAATACAGCACTTCCCACATTGATTACATGCTTTCATTGTTTATCTAATTGTTAATGCGGAAAGGGATTATATCATTAATGACGCGTAATTTTATAAAGACGCGAGTAATAATTCAGCCGTATATTCGTTAGTTATTAAACCGTTAATACGCTCACTTAGTAACGCACCTTTGATAGCCTGAACTTTATTTTCACCTGCAGCAATGGCGTAAACTGGTTTAGTTGGAGTCTTATCTAAAGGGACGCTGGCAACACGTGCATTTATGCCATTTTCGATTAAATTACCATTTTTGTCATATACCCAACTTAACATTTCACCGACAGCACCTTGTTTTTCTAAGGCGTGCATTTCTTCTTTAGAGATAAACCCGTCAATAAATAAAGGCGATTTATCACCTAAGTTGCCAACACCGACAAAAATTGCATCTGCTTTTTTTGCTAATTCAATTGTATATTTAACATGTGGTTGACTATGAATTGAATGCATTTCATCGCTACTAGGAAATATAACGGGAATAGACATAGGGTAGTGTTTAGCGTGAATTTTATCGCCCATTTGATCTACAACGCCATAAGCTGACGCGGAACCATCTGATGCCATATTCCCGAGCATAGATACTATCTTATGTTGTTGGCAATTCATCGGTTGAAGCTCTTCGATACAAGCACGTAGAGCACGACCGGTGCCAAGCGCAATTGTTTGGTTTTCTTTTAATTTCAGATAACGCTCTAACTCAGTCGCGGCAGCTTGCGCAAGCCCAATAGTTGATGATGGGTCGCTGGGGTCGCTTGGTACAACGTCACAATAATCTATACCAAATTGTTCCTTTATACGTAAGCTAAGTTCCATACATTGCGCGATAGGGTGGTCAACTCTCACTTTAATTAACCCCGAATTAATGGCTAAAGCAACTAAGCGTTGTGCTGATTGACGTGATACTCCCATTTTCTTTGCAATATCATCTTGAGTATTACCGGCGACGTAATATAACCAACCAGCGCGTGCTGCATCATCTAAACGTCTTAGCTCATTTTTTGACATGCTGCTCATATTGAAACCTTTAATTCTTTGAATAAATTTGGAACAAGCTTAATAAATTCGCTCCAATTATTGAGTATTAATGTATCTTTCATTTCATTAGGATATTTAAAAGGGACATCACCAGAAAAATGTTTTCCACCACGATAATGGATGACGGGCATACCTGCTGCTTTTGCTGCTAATAACCCAGCACCACTGTCTTCAATAACTAAACATTGTGCTGGTTCTATCTCCATATTTTTTGCTGCGTGTAAAAATAAATCTGGAGCAGGTTTACCATTTTTAACTTCACTGGCAGTAAATACATTATTTCCAAAATAATTACTTAAATGCGTGATCTTTAAAGCTTGTTTTGTACGTTCTGGAAAGCTTGAAGTTGCAATGCATTTAGCTATTCTTAATTGCTGTAAGATCGAGACAATTCCATGACAAGGTAATAACTGTTCTTGAAACGTTTCCATTAACATCTTTTGATAGGTTGTTTCAAAGTTTGCAGGTAAGTTGATGTTGAAATCATTTAACGCACAATCAATAATTTGTTGGAAATGCCGACCTAAAAAATGTGTATAAAAGTACGGTGTATCAACATTAACCTTATGTTGCTTTAATAATTTAATGAGAACTTCAATACACAACCATTCACTATCAATTAGCACGCCATCGCAATCGAAAATAATAAGTTTTATATTTTCAAAATCAATTGTTTTATCAGTCACAATATAATCCTTTATATTTTTAGTTGAGTATAAAAACAGTATGATAATAAACCTCTTAACATAAAGCTATTATAAATCTTGGAGAGTTTATTAATAGCTTTATGAAAGGAGTCATCAGAGTGTTATTTCTGAGCGTATTGGATTAAACATTGCTCAATCCCTTTGCTTGATAAAGCATTAAAGGCGTCAGTGAAGTTTTGTATGAAGTATGAATCATGGCTAAGAGACCCAAAGATATCTTCCATTTTTAAAAAGTCAGTTGGGTTTGATTTAGCTTTTGTTGCAGATAGTATTAGACGTTCTGCATTCTCATCATTTAATTGTTCTGTATTGCTTTTACTACAAAATAAACACCAAAAAGCGATAACTAAACAGAGTCCATCAATCGATCTGTTCTCTGCTACATTTTGTTTAATAATTGGTAAAATAAATTTAGGTAATCGATTTGAAGAATCAACACATAATCTTGCTACAGTATCTCTGACTTGTGGGTTGGAGAACCGTTGTATGATCACTTCAAGGTATTTATCAAAATCTACGCCGGGTATTAAAGCCAATGTAGGTATTGCCTCATTACTTATAAGCTTTGTTAAGTAATTAAGAATCAATGGATTGTCAATTGCATCATGGACGTATTTAATATCCATAAGCGCGGCAGGAAAAGCTAATGCAGCATGTCCACCATTGAGGATACGCAATTTCATGAGTTCAAAAGGCTCAACATCGTCGACGAATTCAACGCCTACTTTTTCAAGTTCAGGACGACCTTGTGGGAAATTATCTTCGATTACCCATTGACGAAATGGTTCGCAAAAAACAGGAGCATTATCAATTACATTAAAGTCTGCTAACAATTTCTCTTTTTCTAGCTGAGAGGTAGCCGGTGTAATACAGTCAACCATTGAGTTAGGAAAACCTACGTTTTCATCTATCCAATCTGCTAATTCATTATTAATTTCTCGAGCAACACCTAACACGGCTAATTTAGCTATATGACCATTATGAGGCACGTTATCACATGACATAATTGTAAAAGGTGGTTGCTGATTATTTTTTCTGTTGTTAAGTGCAGCAACGAGAATTCCAAAAATACTTGATGGTTTTTCAGGGTGCTTAATGTCTAATACAATATCGGGATGCTTAACGTTAAAGCCACCTGTTTTAGCATCAATAAAATATCCGCCTTCCGTAATTGTTAAAGAGACAATACGAATTTCAGGGTTTTCTAACGTGGTTAAAATTGATTGCGCGTCAATATCAATAAAATCAATCATAGATGCACTTACACGAGCATTTTTACCATGTTGGTCGACTTCAACAATAGTCGTTAACCAGTGTTGAGGTGCTAGAGCATTGCGCATTGTTTCATCGAAAGATTTAATACCAGCGCCAATAATTCCCCAATTATGAGATAAACCTAGATTAAATAATTTATCAAGATATACAGCTTGATGTGCACGATGAAAATTACCGACCCCTAAGTGGAGAATACCAGGAGTAATATCTTTAGGATTATATGCAGGCACTTCAATGCTAGTAGATAAATCAGATAGTGTGTTTGTTGTTAATATTGTAGCCATATTTGGCTCCTATCGACTGGCAGCGTTAGTTATATATAACGCTGCTATATTTATATGATTATATTTTTTCGATTCACCAGTCGGTGAATCAATGTATATTAATCTAGCGGTATACAAGTACCGTTTTTAGCGAAATAGTAAACATTCTCTGAATCTACACTCAAGAAAATTGTATCACCGTATTTGAATGGGCAATTGCCGTCAGTACGAATTGTTAATTGACCAATATCAGGAATTTGCACATATAAATATGTTTCTGATCCTAAACATTCAGCAACACCTACAGTACCTTTCCATGTACCCTCAGTATCAGAAATATTGAAATGTTCAGGGCGAACACCAATAGAATCAACCTCAGGATTTGTATCCATTGTCATTGTGATGAAGTTCATTTTTGGTGAACCAATGAAACCAGCAACAAATTTGTTGATAGGGTTATCGTAAAGGTCTAGTGGTGAGCCAATTTGCTCGATTTTACCAGCATTTAAGACAACAATTTTATCTGCCATAGTCATTGCTTCAACCTGATCATGAGTTACATAAATCATGGTTGTTTTTAAATCTTTGTGCAGTTGAGATATTTCTAACCTCATATTTACACGAAGCGAAGCATCTAAGTTTGATAAAGGTTCATCAAACAAGAAGGCAGATGGCTCTCGGACAATTGCGCGGCCTATGGCGACACGTTGTCTTTGCCCACCCGATAATTGCCCCGGTAGTCGGTCAAGGTAATCTGTTAAATTTAATACATTTGATATTTGATTAACTTTTTGTTCAATAATATTCTTTTCTAACTTTGCCCGTTTTAATGGGAATGCAATATTGTTGCGAACTGTCATGTGTGGATATAACGCATAAGATTGAAATACCATTGCAAGGCCACGCTTGCCTGGAGGCATGTGGGTTGCGTCAGCACCATCAATAGATATTTCACCGCTGGTTACATCTTCTAAACCGGCAATAATACGTAATAATGTTGATTTACCACAACCTGATGGCCCAACGAATACAACAAATTCACCTTCTTCAATTTCTAGATCTAATGGACGAATAACATGATTATCGTCAAAGCTTTTTGTTACTTGTTTTAAAGTGATACTACCCATAATAATTCTCCTATTTCACTGCGCCGAAAGACAAACCGCGAACTAATTGTTTCTGACTAAACCAACCTAAAATTAATATAGGTGCTATTGCTAATGTCGAAGCTGCGGATAATTTTGCATAAAATAATCCTTCAGGGCTTGAGTAACTTGCAATAAAGGCGGTTAACGGTGCAGCGTTTACTGTTGTTAATATTAATGTCCAAAATGCTTCATTCCACGCAAGAATGACATTAAGTAATAAAGTTGACGCGATACCCGGTAGGGCGATTGGTGCTAAAACATATAAGATCTCTTGACCAACTGATGCTCCATCCATGCGAGCTGCTTCTAATATTTCACCTGGTATTTCTTTGAAGTAGGTATAAAGCATCCAAGTCATAATCGGTAAATTAATCAGAGTCATTATTACGACAATCCCGCCTAGCGTATCTAGAATTCCAAGATCTCTAAATAATAGGTAAATAGGAATAAGTACTCCTACAGGCGGTAACATTTTGGTGGACAACATCCACATTAGTAAATTCTTAGTACGTTTAGTAGGAATGAATGCCATTGACCAAGCTGCTGGAATAGCAATAAGCAATCCTAATAAGCTTGAACCGACAGAAATGACAACTGAATTCCAAAAATGTTTAAAATAAGGAGACTGTTGCATTACTTTATTATAATTTTCGAGCGTCCAATCAAATAAAAATAAAGAAGGCGGTGAAGCAATCGCCTCTGTTTCAGTTTTAAAGCTTGTTAATATGGTCCATAAAATTGGGAAAAATATCGCCAAACTTATTAACCAGGCAAAAAAGGTGTAAAGCATTTTGCTCTTGTTGGATTTATTATTAGACATCATATTATCCTTCTATGTTCTTGCCGATCATGCGCATTAGGAAAACAGCAACAATATTGGCTAGCACAACAGCGATAAGGCCACCAGCAGAACCCATACCTACATCATATTCCAACAGTGATTGCGTATAAATTAAGTAAGTGATGTTCGTTGACGCATTGCCAGGCCCACCTTGCGTTGTTACGAAAATTTCAGCAAATATTGATAATAAGAAAATAGTTTCAATTAAAACAACAGCAGTCATAGCACGCGATAAATGTGGGAGTACCATAAATCTGAAACGACAAAATTTGCCTGCTCCATCGAGTTCTGCAGCTTCAAGTTGTTCGCGATCAAGGGATTGGATAGCAGTTAACAAAATTAATGATGCAAATGGTAGCCACTGCCACGAAACAATGATGATAATTGACGTTAATGGAATGTGAGTAAAAAAATCGATTGGTTCAAAACCAAACGTTGTTGAGATATAGGCAAATATACCGTTCACGGGATTCATGAACATATTTTTCCATACTAAAGCAGATACGGTTGGCATAACGAAGAACGGCGCAAGCACCATTATGCGAACAATATTACGACCATAGATCGCCTGATCAAGTAAGATCGCGAGTCCAGTACCACCAACTAAGGTAATAAATAGCACGCCTGTCATTAATATTAATGTATTGAAAAAAGAATCAACAAAGGCGGGGTCGGTGAGAAAAAATTCATAATTGAGTAACCCAATAAATTTATTTTCACCATCCCCAAATAAATTGTAATCTAAAAATGAAAAGTAAATTGTCATCCCTAAAGGGATCAACATCCATATCAGCAATAAAATGACGGCAGGTGTAACCATCATCCGAGCTAGAGTTTTAGAGTTGTTAGTCGCCATGAGACACTCCAGTAATTAAAATAAATGGAAAAACGAGGCTAAAAAGCCTCGTCTAACCTCAGGTTACTTTTTAGGGTAACCAGCCTTACGCATAGAACGTTTAACTAATTTTTGAGAACGAGCTAAACCTTCTTTTACAGTCATTTGACCCGCTAAAACACCTGATAATTGACGTCCAACTGCTGTACCAATTCCTTGAAATTCTGGAATAGCGACAAATTGGATACCAACATAAGGAACAGGGTCAACAGTTGGATTATTAGGATCAGCGGCGTTAATTGAATCTAATGTAATTTGTGCAAATGGAGACGCTGCCATGTATGCAGGATTTGCATATAAAGATTTACGTGTACCCGGTGGTACTTTTGAAATCCCTTTAGCTTCAGCAACAAGTGCTAAATATTCTTTAGACGTTGCCCAGCTAACAAACTTCATTGCTTCATCTGATTTTTTCGAACTAGCTGGTACAGCTAATGACCAAGCCCATAACCAGTTACCACGTTTACCCAAGCCTTTATTAGGTGCCAGAGCAAAACCAACACTATCTGCAACTTCTGAATCTTGAGCATTTGTAACAAATGCACCAGCTACCGTTGCATCAATCCATATACCACATTTACCGGTTTGGAATAACGCTAAGTTTTCATTAAAACCATTAGATGAAGAACCTGGAGGACCATAATTTTGTAATAACGAAACGTAATACTCAACGGTATCGTGCCATGCTTGACTATCTAGTTGTGGATCCCATCTTTCGTCAAACCACTTAGCCCCGAATGAATTAGACATAGCCGTTAAAAGTGCCATGTTTTCACCCCAACCAGCCTTACCACGTAAACATATTCCGTAAACGTTGTTAGCTTTGTCAGTCATTGCCTTAGCTGCTTTTTCAATAAAGTCCCAAGTAGGCTCTGTCGGCATAGTCATACCAGCTTTTGCCAATAAATCTGTACGATATATAACCATTGAGCTTTCTGCGTAGAAAGGCGCTGCGTGTAATTGTCCGTTAACCGTTAAACCATCACGAACCGCCGGTAGTAAATCATCTAAGTCATAATTTTCACCTAGCTTGTCTAGCGGGTTTAACCAACCACGTTTTGCCCAGATTGGAACTTCATAAGTACCAATAGTCATCACGTCGTATTGACCACCTTTTGTCGCTACATCTGTTGTAACACGTTGGCGAAGGATGTTTTCTTCTAGTGTTACCCATTCTAGCTCTATACCTGGGTTCTTCTTGGTGAAATCACTGCTAAGTTCTTTCATAATAACCATGTCACCGTTATTAACTGTTGCAATAGTTAATGTTTTTCCGATAACAGGTAGGCTTAATACACAAGTTGCGCACATAGCCATTACTATTTTATTTAACATATTATTTTTCCTTTTTATCAATTGAATGTAAGTTTATTATTGTTAGGCTTACATTCGACATTAGAGGTAACTAAATAACTAGCTTAAGTAACCAGATTAACGAACTGGCCAAGCATTAATCATTTAATAATGTACATATGATTATAGATTGAGCACTGGTTACTTATTGTAAATAATTTAAAATTTAACCGAAATCTCTGAAGTAAAACCGTCAAAACCAGCACCGATTTGACCACCTGAGTTTACACCTTCATCTTGGTCAACGTATTCAAATTTTAGTAGAGTACTATCATTGAACCAGTAACCAGCAGCAACTTGAATACGCTCAACAGTATTGTCAGTTTGTGAAATTAGTTCAGAAGTATTTTCAGCTTCTGAATAACGAGCTGCAATAAAGAATTTTTTCGGAATTAGGTAGTGTGATGCTTCTAAAGTGAAATATTCAACCTTTGACTCACCTTTAATAACTTGTGATGAATCAAACGTAGTTCCATTGCTGTCAGCAACGCCATCGGTTCCAAAATAAGTTACACCTGCAACAGCGTTACCTGCCGAATCTGCAAATGAGTAATCATCGGTTGTTTGGCCAAGCATGAAAATAAAGCTGGTATTTTCATTAGGTTGATAAGCTAAATTTAATTGAACAATTGATTGATCAAGACCCGGTAGGGCACCTACATGGGTATCACGTTCGCTCGATGCTGACGCAGAGAAGTTATAGTTCTCACCATCACCGAATCGATAATTAGTTGTTGTTAAGCCATCAAGACTTGCAACGCCATTATCAAAACGTAATTGATCACCTTGATTAGCTTGAAAGAAGTTTAAACCAGCTTTAAAACCACCTTCAAATTCAAGTGTTCCTTGAAGACGATAATTAAAGCCACGATCTTCTTGAAAGGCTTCACCAAAACTTGAAGTCGTTACATGGCCGGCGACATTGTAAGCACGGATTAAACCGCTGTCATATGATTTGCTGTAACTTAACTGAGCGCCATTCTCTGCTGTGGCGTAATCAGTAATTCCATTACCTATTAGCGCATTGCCTTGGTTGTCAGCACCATCCTGAAAACCTTTAAATTGAAATGGTGCAGCGCCAATATTACCAACACGTAGCGTTAAGTCTGAATCTGCACGCGCTTTGTCCAACATACCAAGCAGATCAAATTCAATACCAGCGAAGTCTTGATGGAAAGAAAAGTCTCTATCTCCGTTGTTACCAAAGTCATTTGGCTCTTCAGCGATATCAACATCTGCAGTGATATTGTCAGTAATGTGGAATTTAAGTTGTAAGTTCACTCTAAGACGCCCAAAACCTGAAGACTGTTCTTCATCAGCTGGACGAAATGCACCATCTTTTGCCTGAATTGATTGGTAATTTTGTAGCGCTAGAAAATTAACTTCTGCGCGGCCATCTAGAAACTCTGCAGCATGTAATGATGGAGCGAAAGAGGCCATCACTGCTGTTGCTATTAATCCTAGTTTACAAACCTTTGACGATGAATAATTTTTATTTTGAATCTTTGCTTTTGAAACCGTACTTGTAAACATAATATTCTCCAATTAATTATTTTTATTTTTTTAGTTAATACATGGCAATTTATGTGTTTTGTTACCCTGCCATATTCTTCCCTTCCCAGAGAAAGTAATTAATGATTACACCTAAAATCCCAAGTGAGCATTAATTCAAGATGGGAGCATATTCCCATTTGATTTAATTTTAGTCAACACTTTTGAACATAAAAAAGACAATTAATTAACAATTTTATTTTTTTTGTTATTTATTTGTTTTGGAGAGTATAAAAAAAATAGCAATTATCTCGTTGTTAACAAACAAGGTAATTACTATTATTTAAGATGGGATTTATTGTAACTAACTGATATTAAGTGTTAATGCATAAGCACCTAACAGGCCTGAATGTTGGCCTAAACCAGGGGAGGCAATAATATCTTTAAGCTTCACGTTATCGGGTAATGTTAAATATTCTGATAACGAATGTTCAGTATAAGTGATTACTTTATCTATTAATCCGGGCTTATTCATGACGCCGCCACCTAGAATAATCTTTTGCGGACTAAAGCTTAGTAGTAAATTATGGCAAAAAGTTCCAAGTACTTGCGCTTGAATATCCCAAGCAAGATGATCGTCACTTAAGGTTTCGGCAGGTTGATTCCAAATTTTACTCATTGAACGGCCAGAAGCTAAACCTTCGACGCAATTTTCATGAAAAGGGCAAACGCCTTGTATACCTTTTGGTGCATTAATTAATATATGCCCGATCTCTGGATGGATCAAACCGTGTAATGGTTTTCCGTTGATTACAACGCCGCCGCCGACTCCTGTTCCAATAGTAATATAAATAGCAACATCGGCTCCTTGAGCATTTCCCCATTTATTTTCCGCAATTGCCGCAGCATTGACATCGGTGTCAATTACGACATCACATTTGAGTGCTTCTTTTAATAAAGAAACAATAGGAGTATTAGACCAACCAGCTTTTGGTGTTGATGTGATAGAACCGTAATGAGCTGAATTTTTATGTAGGTCAAGTGGACCAAAACAAGCTAAACCAAGAATGTTAAAATTATAGCCAGCTTGCTTTTGTTTATTAAAAAAAACAATAACCTGCGCTAAGGTTTCATCAGGAATTGTTGTGTCTATTCGGGTTTGTGCAATGATTTCTTTATTTTCATCAATAATCGCACAGTTGAATTTTGTGCCTCCTGCTTCTATCACGGCAACATATTGCATCTTTTCTAATGTTTTCATATTTATTTACTCTCTTTTTATCGGGCTTAAGCTCTTTGTGTGGGCAATATCTCACCAAATGTAATTTTCTGCAATATTTATTGATTATAAATCCAACTATTATTTATGATTCATAGTTTATGAAACTATCAGTTTGGGTGAGATTATTCCTGTTTAAGTTATTATGTAACTATCTAATATTGATATATAAAGAACATATGATGTCATCACTTTTTGACTATAAAAAAGATGATTAATTGATTATTAACTATAAAAGAGGGTTATATGAATATAGGAATTTATATCTACGATGATGCAGAAGTGTTAGATTTTTCGGGTCCCTTTGAAGTATTTAGTACAGCGAAACGGCTTTCAGAAAATAAATGGAATATCTTTTTAATTGCTGAAACAAAGCAGACAATTAACGCGCGTGGAGGTTTTCAGGTTACTCCCCATTTTGATATAAAAAATCATCCTAATATTGATATTTTAATAGTCGCTGGTGGAGATCATAAGTTTGAGCTATCAAAAAGTCATGTTATTGAGTGGATAAATAATGTATCAAATAACACGAAATACACATTATCCGTGTGTACTGGGGCATTTTTATTAGCAGAAGCTCGATTGCTCAAAAATAGAACGGTGACGACTCATTGGGAAGATATTGTTGATTTACGTGTTAAGTATTCTGATTTGACAGTTGTTGATGATAAACGGTGGGTTAAAGATGGAAAGTTTATAACCAGCGCAGGTATTTCAGCAGGTATAGATATGAGTTTAGCATTCATTGCTGATATATCATCAACAGCGTTGGCTATAAAAACAGCTCGCCAAATGGACTATAATTGGCAATATTCATTATAAAATGTATTAAAGTTGATTGTTGTAAGATAAATATTCTTTGGATTATTTATCTTAAGTATATGCGGGGATACTGTTGTTAGGTAAAATACAATTATATTCTCTATATAGTCGTCATATTAATGAATTCTAATTTTCAAGAAGCTCAATCTAATCTCAAACGTCAATCTTATATCGGATTAACGAACCCTAAAAGTCCTGATAACGTAGGCGCTGTCATGAGGGCTGCCGGCTGCTATCACGCTAATGGTGTTTTCTATACTGGTGTTCGCTTTGATAAAGCAATGAGCAGAGGACAAAAACTACATACTGATACTAAAAAAGTTAGTGATCGAATTCCGCTAACATCAATTCAAAGTTTTCAACAGGCGATTCCTGCTGGTGCTATTCCAATTGCTATTGAATTAGTAGAAGGGGCAACATCACTAGTAGACTTTGTTCATCCTGAAAATGCATTTTATATATTTGGCCCTGAGGATAAGTCACTTGAGAAAGATGTTGTTGCTTGGTGTAAACACGTCATTTACATTCCTACTGTTGGCTGCATGAATTTAGCCGCCACGGTCAATGTTGTACTTTATGACCGGATGGCAAAACTTGGTCCTCTCGATCAAGGTGATGGGCTTATTATTAAATCTCGTGATACCAATAATCGTTTAAAAGTTACTTAAATTTTTAAACATTACTCATTATATTTAGTCACATTCTTAATATAGTTAATTGTGTTTTTGCAAAGAGTGCTCTGTTAATCGTTCTATGGTAATCGAGAGACATCAGTAGCAGTTATTAAGATTTTGACGTATCGTTCTAGCATTATATTTATTAAGGATTTTAACATGTCAAAAATTATATTTATTGGATTATTAATTGCTGCTATTGCTTGGTTATTTTATCGAAGTGACCAAGGTAAAAAAGCCGCAAAAATTAATATCGAAATTGGTGAAGTATTCTTAGCTCAAAATGGACAGAAAGAGGGGGTTTTAACAACCGAATCTGGATTACAATATAAGGTGTTAAATAAAGGTGAAGGCACTGAACACCCAACTGCTCGTAGTAATGTGACTGTGCATTATCATGGCACATTATTAGATGGCACTGTGTTTGACAGTTCGGTTGAACGTGGACAAACTATTTCTTTTGGTTTAAATCAGGTTATTTCTGGTTGGACAGAAGGGCTTCAACTAATGACTGTTGGCGACAAAGTACGTTTTTATATTCCGTCATCTCTTGCTTATGGTAATCGTGCCGCAGGAAAAATAGAAGCAGGTGCTACTTTAATATTTGATGTTGAATTATTTGCTTTCAAATAATTTTTAAATTTCTATTAAACATAGACTTGGGTTATTGCAGTTGAGCGATAACTCATGCACTATAAATGAAATTTAACTGAACAAGACAATTATATAATGGATGTCAATTCTGAAGTCGTTAATGAATTTATTAATTACTTAACACCTGGTAAAGTGATTGATTTACAACTTGGTGGTTTATCTGGAATTCGTATTAAGCCAACAGTGATTGGTATCGATTTAGGAAAATACATTTTATTAAAATTCCCTTCAAAGTTAAATCCGGCTGATTACAAAGATATTATTATTGCAGGCGGTAATGTAGTTGTTCGCTACATTATAGAAGGTCAACATGGTGAATGTGTTGCATTTTCAACGACAATCGAACATGTATTATCTATTCCAGAACGATTAATATTTCTTAATTACCCTGAAAGAATTGAAAATCGCCAATTAAGAAGTTATCAAAGAGAAAAAGTATATTTACCAGCCCAAATATCCCATAAAGTTATGGATGGAAAAATATCTGGCACTTGCATTAATGGTTATATAGTTGACATATCTTCCCGTGGTTGTCAGTTTTCTTTTAAAGCACAGCTAGGTCAATCTGGTGTAAAAAAACTACCAATTTATATCTCTATTACTTTAGTCGGCTATGATAAACCTTTATTAGTAAATGCTCATGTCAAAAATAACCGTATCGAACACGGTTCTATTTTGGTGGGTATCATGTTTGAAGATGTGTCCTTGGGTTCCATTAATAGTCTATTGGGCGATATGAATATCAATGTTTAATGTTATGTCGAAATTATATGTGTGATTATCTATTTCGGTGATAGAATTATTAAACTTATTAATTAGTTAGGTACCTAAGCCATAAGAAGCTAGGTAATTTACTATGGAACTGATTTATTTTTCAATTGCCTTCGTATGTGGTTTAGTTATTCTTCAATTGAAACTCCCTCCGTTAATTGGTTTTTTAGCTGCAGGCTTCATTTTAAATGGTGCCGGTTATCAATCAACGCCTTTGTTAGAACAAATTGCTTCATTAGGCGTTACCTTATTATTATTTTCTATTGGCTTAAAACTTAAAATAGAAAGCTTGATAAAACCCTATGTCTGGGCTCCTGCGACATTACACTTACTGTTAACAAGTCTCTTGTTTTCTGGTTTTATGTTGCTTTTAGGCACATTTGGTTTACCTTTGTTTACTGAACTTAGTCTGGAAACATCTTTATTAATTGGGTTCGCATTAAGCTTTTCTAGCACTGTATTTGCTGTCAAAGTATTAGAACAACGTGGCGAAATGGCGAGCATACATGGCAAATTATCCATTGGTATCCTTGTCATGCAAGATATATTTGCGGTTGTTTTTTTAGCTATATCTACTGGTAAAGTTCCTAATTGGTGGGCATTATTGCTTGTTGTATTGTTACCCCTGTTAAAACCTCTTTTATATAAAATACTTAATAAATCAGAACATGGTGAAATGTTGCCATTGTTTGGTTTTTTCTTCGCGTTGCTTATTGGTTATCAAGCGTTTGAATTCTGTGGCTTGAAGGGCGATTTGGGTGCATTAATTGTTGGAATGCTGTTCGCACCCCATAAAAAAGCCGGCGAATTAGCCAAGTCTTTACTTAATTTTAAAGATCTTATGTTAGTTGGATTCTTTCTAACGATTGGTCTGAATGCTCAATTGTCTATGGAAGCATTACTCGCTGCCATATTAATTGTGACAGCATTACCGCTTAAAGTTGGCTTATATTATATCTTTACAAATATGTTTAAGTTACGTGCTCGTACCTCGCTATTAAATTCATTTACTCTGTCTAATTTCAGTGAATTTGGTTTAATCGTATGTGCACTAGCTGCTAATTCACAGTGGATATCTGGTGAATGGTTAGCTGTTATGGCAATAGCTGTTTCTATTACCTTTATTATTGCATCTCCCTTAAACACTCAGTCAAATGGTATCTATGTCAAATTTGAGCATTGGTTATTAAATTATGAAAGAAAAGAGCGTTTGTCACATGAGAAGCCTGTATCTTTTTTTCAAGCTAGAATTTTGATATTTGGTATGGGAAGAATTGGTTCTGGTGCGTACGAAACCATTGCTCAAAATTATCCAACTTTAGTAGCTGGGGTTGATATTAACCCTGATAGTGTTAAAAAACATCAAAGTAAAGGGCGTCACGTGATAATGGCCGATGCAACAGATCCAGATTTTTGGACTGATGTTAATCATTCTGAAGTGGAAATGGTTATGCTAGCTATGCCAAAACATATTCAGAATTTATTAGCATTAGAACAATTGCAAGCCGCTGGGTTTGACGGTCAAGTATCTGCTATTGCTAATTATCCCGATCAACAAAAAGAGTTAGAAGAGCTGGGCGTTCAAACAACCTATAACTTCTATCTAGAAGCCGGTAGTGGTTTTGCTGAGCATGTGACAGAAACTCTCTTCAATAAATAATTAAGTTTGTTAAATCTAGTTCTTTCCAAGAGCCTTTAAAATCATAAAAGGCTCTCTATCAAATATTCCTGTATACCTTTTAAAACTAATCACGACTAACAACTCTATTAATTACTATCTTTTCCTTATGTAACATGTAATTGTGCTTGTATTAGTTAATTATTAAATAATGACATTTCTTATCAATTAACTGAGCTTTTAGTGAAAAATATTATTAACTAATTTCACATTGAAACATCTACATACAAAAAAACGCACATAACTATTACCATCAAACAATCAGTAGACTTTATAGTGCATTTTTAAAGATTACTCATAATTACATAGTAAGTAGAGGGCAAATATATGCTTTTTAATGGTTCATTAATTACCGACTGTCCAATTCGTCAAAAAATCCGGGATTTCTATCGTATTGATGAAAATACCGCAGTAGATCATATTCTCCCAATTGCTGAAGTAAATGTCAGCGCTCGAAGTCGTGCTTGGGAAAGAGCACGTAAAATGGTATTACGCATTCG
>CALJMY010000036.1 GCA_937981905.1 uncultured Enterobacterales bacterium | reverse complement strand
ACTTCATAAACACCAGCAGGACAATAACGTTGTGCAGGTTCAGCCCATTTATCCATATTAACGGTTAATGGGATTGACGCGTCTTTTAATATTAAGTGGCAACGTTGATCTTCTTCATGATTTGTATTTGATAGAAAAACTGATGAGAGTTTATCAAAACTTAATTTGCCATCTGGTTTTGGATAAACAATTTTTATTGATTCGCTCGCCAACTTCATTTGAGCATGATCAAAAGTGTCGTCTTTAAAGTTAACGGGCAGTTTCCCGCCAAAGATATTTTGATCGATCATATTAAAGGCACCACCTAACGTAGTACCAAATTTATGCATCGCAGCGCCAAAGTTACGCGAACTATATAATTCCTCATACAGCCATGATGCTTCGAATTCACTGGCATATTGTGTTAATTCGCTAACGGCATCTTCACCTTTTGCTAATTCTGCAACAATCACATCAGCTGCAATCATTCCAGATTTCATAGCAGTATGAGATCCTTTAATTTTTGCAAAGTTTAATGTGCCGGCATCACACCCAATTAATAATCCACCAGCAAAACTCATTTTAGATAATGAATTCAAACCACCTTTAGTAATAGCACGTGCACCATAAGATATTCTTTCGCCGCCCGTTAAATATTGGGAGATTTGTGGATGATGCTTATAACGCTGAAATTCGTCGAATGGACTTAAATAAGGATTAGAATAATTAAGGTCTACAATTAAGCCACACACAACTTGATTATCTTCAATATGATATAAGAAACCGCCGCCAGTAGAATCGTTATCTAAAGGCCAGCCACCTGTATGAACGACTTTACCTAACTGATGTTGTTCAGGAGGAATGCTCCATAATTCTTTTATACCTAAGCCATAGTGTTGTGGACTACGGCCTTCATTTAGATTAAAACGTTCTTGTAATTCCTTACCTAAATGACCACGGCACCCTTCTGCAAAAACCGTATATTTAGCATGTAACTCCATACCTGGCATGAACGAATCTTTCTCTTCACCACTTTCACTAATTCCTATATCGCCCGTTAAAATACCTTTAACTGACCCATCGTCATTATAAACAGTTTCAGCAGCAGAAAATCCGGGAAAAACTTCCACACCAAGCAGTTCAGCTTGTTCACTCAACCAACGACAAAGATTACCCAAGCTAATAATATAATTACCATCGTTGTGCATTGTTTTTGGCACAAACATATTAGGAACTTTGGTTGATTTAGTCTCACTACCTAACAGAAAAATATCATCACCAACGACTTCAGTTTTCAGTGGTGCACCTAATTCTTTCCAGTTAGGGAATAACTCATTAAGCGCTTTAGGTTCAAACACCGCGCCTGATAAAATATGAGCGCCAACCTCAGAGCCTTTTTCAACAACACAAACCGTAATTTCTTGTTCGTTTTCTTTAGCGGCTTGCATTAATCGGCATGCAGTTGAAAGCCCAGCAGGGCCAGCACCAACAATAACAACATCGAACTCCATCGATTCGCGTTCCATAATTTGCTCCTATTACTATTTATTATTCTTATTTTTGCTCGTTACATTGACGGCACTATAGTATTTTTAGAATAAGTAACGTGACTGATACGCGTAGAAAAGCAATAACGTCTATTACTTTGTTGTACATTTTATTGACAACAATAGAATTAATTAAACGCTTGTTTGAAAGTTAGTGCAAGTACTATTTAGTATTTATGAAAAGCAGATTGATGAAGCTGTATAAATTAATATTGATACCACGCTTTAATAGCCTGACGTAATGCAGCATTGGCTTCTTTTTTACCACTAAAAGACAATGATTTAGTAATATCAGTCCAAGATATTCGTTGTAATACTCGTTGGATAATTAACGATTGTTGTTTAGCCGTTAATGAGTTTAATTTGTTATATGAATACCATAAATTATTCTCAAGAATATAACCAATTTGTTCAAATGGGCGTGCTCCATTGACAAAAATATCAAGATTATAATGTTCAAACTCATTAAGTGCTTTGTTATCTAAATTTTGAGACATTAATGTCATGACTAATGAATAGTCTAAATACTTAAAATTATTAGCAATATCATATCTAAAGCTTTCATTGAATTGTTGCTGGCAATCATCAACTAGTGTTTTGACATTATCATTCAATGGTTTGAGCACGATTAAAGAATGCGTACCGCTAGCACTGTCTTTATTTAGACCCAATCGAACAGGGGAATAATTATTATTAAACCAAAATTGACTCAACGATGATGTAGCGCCAAAACTAGCGCCCAATATATCAATGTTATGTTCAGTCGCCCATGTGGTAACAAATGAGTCTAATGCTCTACCAATGCCGCTATGTTGTAATTGTGGATGCACAGCGATACGCATCACTCGCGCATAGCTATATTGTGCTGCGCCAGAAAATCCCATTTGCGCTAATAATGATTGAGGTAATAAATGCCCTCGTAAACGCCTTTTACCCAATGCAATTTCTTTACTGAGTGTCTTATCTAACTCACCCTCTTTGAGTACCAATGACACACCGACAACTTCATCATCATGAGTTGCTATAAAAACAAATAAGTCTGGTGCATCTAATAATTGTCTAAAATCAGATGGCGATGTTTGATAATGCGCTAAAACCAACAATCCAAATACTTGTTCAAGTAATGGCTCATTATTTAATAGTTCTTTTTGACTAACTCTTTGATAATTAATTAATCTAATATCGAGTTTTTTAAAGTGTGAATCTACATTCACCGCTTTAAAGTTAAGTCCTAAAATAATATTACTTAGTTGTTCAACGGGATCGTTTTCTTGCCAGCGTATCGGTGATGACAATTCAAATGAACGCATTTGTGGAGAAATTTCTTTTAATTGAGATAAAAACCTTAATGCAAAACCACGTCCTGTTCCTTCATAACCATGAATGGTTGTTGCAAAAACTAACCGCGAATATTGCGTGGCTAATACCGTTAGCATAGGTGTTGGAATTGCAGCCGCTTCATCAACTAATAACAAATCACAAATGGGTAAGTTACTGACTAATTCATCAGGTGCAACAAACTCAATTTTTTTACCTTGCCAGTGCAATGTATTCGATTGCATTTCACATTCAGCTAATAATTGCTGGGCATGTTTAAACAAACTATCTAGTGATGACGATTTAGGTGCGGTAACAAT
>CALJMY010000035.1 GCA_937981905.1 uncultured Enterobacterales bacterium | reverse complement strand
GTATAGTGGTCATTGATCATCAATTGATGAAAAAGAATGTGTGGCTGTAAAAAGGCGGCTAGTGTACAGCAACATGCGCTATTGAGCTAATTATACTCACTAGTTTTAAGCTGTTTTTTATACACACCTTAACAATGACGTTATGTAAAGTGGGTGATGTAAAAAATTGAAGTGATTGTAAAGTACGAATAGACAGCGCGCTATATAACATAAAAGTATAAAAAAACATTCATTGTTAATAATTTAGCGCGCTTATTTAAGATTTAAAGTAGCTATTATTTATTAAGTAATTTATCTATTTCAGCTTGTTCTTGTGCATTTAACAAGTTTGAATTGGGTGTCGATGTATCACTTTCTTGTTCTAGTTTTTTTCGTTTTTGTCTCATCACAATAAAAATAACCATGATTAAACCAAAAATCCCAAAACCTATTGGTCCATACCATAAGAAATAAGTGATTTTATCTAGCTTAGGTTTGTACAGTACAAAGCTGCCATAACGCATCACCATAAACTCAGTGATTTGATCGTCGTTACGACCTTCTTCAATCAACCGTTTAACCTCACGACGTAAGTCTTGCGAAATAGACGAATTGGAATCGGCTAAATTTTGATTTTGACACTTAGGGCAACGTAATATTTTATTAAGTTCGTGGAATCGAATTTGATACTCAGGCTTAGTAAATGTATACGTTTCAACTGAAGAAGCTTGCGTTACGCTACTCAACATCAAAGTGCCTAACAACGCGAAAACAATAGCTGAACTTGTAATAAGTTTTTTACTTACGTTTCTAATCTGGCTGTTCATTATGATTTATCCGCTAATGCTTTCGCTTTTAAAGAAGTAACGAGTGGTAATATTTTAGCATTCCACGCATTGTTATCTAAAATACCTGCGTAACGTAATTGAATAACACCTTTATGATCAACTACGAATGTTTCAGGCGCGCCATAAACGCCTAAATCAACGGCAAGCTTACCGTCTGGGTCAAACACGGTAAAATTATAAGGATCGCCATAATTTTTAATCCATTGCTGCGCCGCAGGTAATTCATCTTTAAAGTTAATACCATAAATAGGTACACCCGTTTTCGCAATATTAAGCAACGTTGGATGCTCTATTTTACAACCGCTACACCACGTTCCCCAAACATTGAGTAAGTAGACCTCACCTTTCAAGTCTGTTTCGGTCATCACGCGATTAGTATCTAATAACGACAATAATTTAAACGCAGGAACTGACCTGCCCTCTAATGCAGACGGCATCGCTTGTGGATTTAAAGACAATCCCTTATAAAGAAAAAAGCCTACGACAGTAACTAAAACTAATGGCAAAAAAAGTAAAAATCGTTTCATTGTTTTTCCTAAGCGACAGCAGTTGCAGATGGAGTTATTGTCTTTTTAGACGCACGGTAACGTTTGTCTGTCATACACAAGAATCCACCAAACATAATAACTAAACCAGCTAACCATAATAAATTAATGTAAGGTTTCACATAGATTCGAACAGCCCACGCGCCATTATCAAGTGGATCGCCAAGTGCTACAAATAAATCTCGTTGCATAGTACTGTTAATACCCGCTTCGGTCATACCCATGGTTTGTACGCGATAAACACGTCGTTCAGGATATAAACGTGCTACTTCAATGCCATTTTCATAAGAGATAATGGTTGCACGTTGCGCGCTATAGTTAGGGCCTTCAACAGGTTTAACGTTTAATAGTGAGAATTCATAACCGCTTAATTCTACTTTGTCACCCGGATCCATTCGTACATCTAGCTGCGACTCATAATGACTCACTAACGTCACGCCGATAATCGCAATACCAATGCCTAAATGAGAAACCACCATCCCCCAATAACTTTGGGTTGGCTTTTTAACATCCAATTTACCATCGCGAGTTTTAATGCTGGTATGCGTGTTTTTAAGCGTGGCTAAAATCAACCAAGTAGCCAAGCCCATTCCAACAGCAACCCAGCCAATAAACTTATCGCCATAAACTAGTGGGAATGCTAAACCAAACACCACACTGATAACCGCAATAGCACCTAGCTCATTAATTAACGTACCCGCTTTGTTTTTCTTCCAGCGGATAACTGGAGCAATTGCCATAATTACAACCATGGCCCCGATAATGGGATTAAAGACGGTATTAAAGAATGGAGGGCCAACGGAGATTTTCCCATAGCCTAATGCATCAACTAATAATGGATATAGCGTACCTAATAGTACGGTGCCGGTTGCAACAACCAGTGCAATATTACCCAGTAAAATTAACGTTTCTTTTGAAAATAATTCAAAGTTAGATGGCTCACGTAACGAACTCGCTTTAAAGGCAAACAAGGTTAACGAACCAACCACCGCAATCGCTAAAATCAATAAAATAAACATACCACGAGACGGATCAGCGGCAAACGAATGCACTGAATTTAGCACACCAGAACGTACTAAGAATGTACCTAATAAGCTGAGTGAGAATGCAGAAATAGCCAGTAGTACGGTCCAGTTTCTAAATTGACCACGTTGCTCTGTCACAGAAAGCGAATGCACTAATGCAGTACCAACTAACCACGGCATAAACGATGCGTTTTCTACTGGATCCCAAAACCACCAGCCGCCCCAGCCAAGTTCATAATAAGCCCACCAGCTACCTAGCATGATGCCACCAGTTAAAAACGACCAAGCCGCTAATGTCCAAGGGCGCGTCCAGCGAGCCCATGCAGCATCCATACGACCACTCATTAATGCCGCAACAGCAAAAGCAAAGGCGACAGAGAAACCAACATAACCAAGGTATAACATCGGCGGATGTATAATTAAACCAATGTCCTGCAACAACGGATTAAGATCTCGCCCTTGCGTTGGGATGTCCCATAAAATGCGTTCGAAAGGATTTGAAGTTAGTAACGTGAATAAGAAGAAGCCTGTAGCTATCATTCCTAAAATCGATAATACCCGTGCTGCAAAGGCCTCATCAAGGTTACGACTGGTAACGGCTAATGCTAGCGTCCAAATACACAGTGTTAATACCCAAAAAAGTAACGACCCTTCATGACCACCAAACACCGCCGCAATTTTATATTGAATTGGCAATTCGGTATTCGATTGATGGGAAATATACGCTACCGAAAAATCATCCATGATAAAGCTATAGGTTAACAACGCATAACTTACCGCTGCGAAGAAAAACATTCCAAAGGTTAACGGTCGAGCATAACGTACTAAACTCAAATTGCTTTGTGCAACGCCTACTAATGGAATAATACTTAGCGCAATAGCGAACATCAGTCCGATAATCAACGCAAAGTTGCCTAACTCTGGAATCATTTTACTTCCTCAAATATTGAAAATATTACTGCATAACAATCTAGCACTATAATAACTGATCATCGGATTTAATGACTAGTTATATTGCGGTCTCATTCACAATACGGAGGGATTCAATAAAAAGTCGCAGGTTTCTTATTATTTATCTCTAATTATTTTGAATAATAACTTTTAATAATCTATTACGTTAATTTCTTTTAAATCGAAAGATAAATAATTGTTATGATGTTTAATTTTTTCAATCAAAATTCATATGTTTTATTACATAAATATTGATTCGAACACTACCCCACTAGCCATAAATTAACGTACAATCTGTCTCAATTTATATTTCATATTTGCAGTGAGTCAGCACATGACGACAGAACTTTGGTTTGGTATTAGTACACTTCTATTAGCATCGATGGTTATTCTATGGTGGCCGTTTGCTAAAAAAGGACAATTAGCCACTAATTCTCAAAATGCTCGTAGTGACGCCAATACACAAAGCTATCGTATTTCACTAGAAAAACTGGATACTCAATTTCAAGAAGAACGTATCGAGCAAGCAGAATATGACGATTTAAAAGCAGAACTAGGTCGTAAATTATTACAAGATGAAGCGAGTCAAGAACAAGCACTTCAAATTAAAGGGCACTCTATTCTTTTACCAATTGGTATTAGTATCTTTTTAATTATCGCATCTGTTTATCTCTATTTATCGATTGGTTCATCAACCGAATTAGCACAATCAGCAGAACGTCATGCTCAAATGCAATCTCAAAAAGACCAATTTCAACAAGCGTTGACTGAACTTGAGCAAAAAGTAGCAGAAAATCCAAATAACAGTGAAATGCTGTTTAACTTGGCGCATTTTTATATTACTGCACAACAGTTTGATAAATCTATCATCGCTTTTCAAAAATTAATTACCATTGAAGGCGAGCATGCAGAGTTTATTGGACCACAAGCACAAGCGTTGTATTACAAAAACCAACAACAAATGACGCCAGAGGTTGAAGCACTCATTAAACGAGCGCTTGCGCTTGATGCTAATGATGTATCAACACTTGTATTATTAGGTATGGATAATTTCGTCAACGGTGATTACGCTAAATCAATTATGTTATGGCAACAGGTATTAAATAATGCACGCCCCGGCACTGATACCGTAACATTAACTAATGCGGTTGCTAATGCGAAAGAACGCTTAGCAATGTCTGGTGAGGCGATGCCAGAAATGCCGAAACCAACAGCGGTTTCTTCGGCTAGCGTGTCTGCTAACGTTTCTATTAGTGATAGCCTTAAAGAGAAATTCTCTCCTGAGCAAACCATCTTTATTTATGCTATTGCACTTGAAGGTTCAAGAATGCCATTGGCTGCAATAAAACTGACAGCGGCGCAATTACCTATTGATATTACATTAAATGACAGTAATGCAATGACGCCTGCAGGCAAAATAAGTCAACATAGTAATGTGCGTTTATTTGCAGTTATTTCTCAATCAGGCACGCCGGGTATTCAACCGGGTGATTTACATGGCAGCATTATTAACGCTGCTACAAATGGCGAACAAACATATCAATTAGTTATTGATTCGGTTGCTGAGTAAATCATTATGCCAACGTCATTGTTACGCGCTCATCAATTAACTTGTATTCGTGAAAATCGAATTCTGTTTGATGAACTCGATTTTGATGTAAATGCAGGTGACTTAATTCAAATAGAAGGCGCTAACGGTACTGGTAAAACAAGCTTATTACGAATTCTTGCTGGCTTATCTCTCCCTTATGAAGGTGATGTGTTGTATGGACAATCTTCAATAACAGCATGTCGCGATGAATATTATCAAGATTTAACTTTCATTGGCCATTTAGCCGGTGTGAAAGGAGAATTAAGCGCGTTACAAAATTTATCGTTTAGTTTATCTATTCAAGGCGACCGCACCGATAATATCGACCAAGCGATAGATAATGTCGATTTAACTGGTTTTGAAAACGCAAACGCTGCTCATTTATCTGCTGGGCAAAATCGACGAATAGCATTAGCGAGATTATGGCAAAGTACGAGTAAGATTTGGATTTTAGATGAACCTTTTACCGCTATCGATAAATCTGGCGTGGCAGCGTTAGAGCAATTATTTATTGATCATACGGCACAAGGCGGTGCTATTATTTTTACTAGTCATCAAGAATTACTCATAGCTAACCAACAAGTAATTCATATTAATTTAGAGGACAATAGTTAATGACTCCTCTCGACCATCAATCACTAAATTATACCCCATTAAGTTATGGCCAATTATTTATGAAAGTAATGAATCGCGATCTGAAAGTGGCGATTCATAATAAAGGTGATATTTTAAATCCTCTGATTTTTTTAGTTATCGTTATTACATTGTTCCCATTGGGTATTGGTCCTGAAACAAACTTATTAACACGTATCGCACCCGGCATTATTTGGGTAGCCGCATTATTGTCGGCATTATTATCGCTTGAACGATTATTTAAAAATGATTTCATTGATGGCTCTTTAGAACAAATGCTGTTGAGCCCTCAACCTTTATTTATAATGGTACTTGCTAAAATAACAGCGCATTGGTTGTTAACTGGATTACCTATTCTGATTATTGCGCCCTTATTAGGATTGATGCTACACATGGAGCCTCTCGCTTATCCTGCACTCATGATAACATTAGCCATTGGTACTCCAGTGTTAAGTTTAATTGGCGCTATTGGTGTTGCCTTAACGGTGGGATTAAAAAAAGGAGGGGTGTTATTAAGTTTATTAATATTACCTTTATATATTCCTTTATTGATATTCGCCACAGGTGCTATTGAAGCAGCTTCATTAGGTATGCCTTATGGTAGCCATCTTGCTATAATTTCAGCGCTATTAATTGGTGCAATAACATTAAGCCCATTTGCGGTGAGTTCAGCGCTACGAGTTAGTACAAATTAATTTAAACATTTAGTTGGATAATACAATTATGTGGAAGTGGTTACATCCTTACGCAAAGCCAGAACGCAGTTATCAACTAGCGTCGACCTTGTTACCGTGGTTTGCAATTTCAAGCGTTATATTATTAACGATTGGTGTGGTTTGGGGACTGGCATTTGCGCCAAGCGAAGCCTATCAAAAAGAATATTACCGTATTATTTATATCCATGTGCCTGCTGCAACACTATCTATGAGTGTGTATATGGCGATGGCAACTGCCGTATTAATTTCTATGGTTTGGCAATTAAAACTCGCTGATGCTACGGCAGCAGCGCTTGCGCCCGTTGGCGCAACATTAACGACAATAGCGTTAATCACTGGTGCTATTTGGGGCGCCCCATCATGGGGTACGTCTTGGGTTTGGGATGCACGCTTAACATCTTATCTCATTTTGTTATTCTTATATTTAGGCGTTATTGCACTTAATAATGCATTTGACGATAAAGCGTTAGCAAGCCGTGCTGCTGGTATTTTAACGTTAGTTGGCGTTGTAAATATTCCCATTATTAAATATTCAGTAGAATGGTGGAATACACTTCATCAAACAGCCACGATCTCAAAATTTGACTCGCCATCAATGAGTACTGAAATGTTATGGCCGCTGCTTATTAATATCACAGGCTTTGCTTTTATGATTGGAACACTAACATTAATACGCTTTAAAAATGAAGTATTGGCACGTAATTCAATGCGACCATGGGTCATAGAACTAGCGACTAAAGAAGGAATAAAATAATGCACTTTGATAGTCTCAGTGATTTCTTTGCCATGGGTGGCCATGCCTTTTATGTATGGTGGTCTTATGGCATTACATTTGTTTTATTAATAACATTAACGGTCGTTAGTGTCATTAAACGTAAATCGTTATTAACCCAAATTGCACAGCAACACGAACACGAAAAAAAACTCAAACAAATGAGAAAGGACAAGAAAAAAAATGAATCCTAGACGTAAAAAACGCTTAACTATTATCAGTATCATCTTTTCTGGTTTTGCTGCTGTGGTTGCTTTAGTTCTTTTTGCTTTAAGTAATGGTGTTGATTTGTTTTATACACCAAGCGAAATTATTAATGGTAAAAAGAATTCAGGCCTCAAACCAGTTATTGGTCAACGCTTACGTATAGGCGGTATGGTTAAGGAAGGGTCGTTAGTTAAAAATAACGAAAATCTTGAAGTCTCTTTTGTTGTACTAGATAACACACATAACGTAACAGTGACTTACACTGGCTTATTACCAGATTTATTCCGTGAAGGGCAAGGTATTGTAGCAAATGGTGTTCTTGGCGAAAATAATGTTATTACAGCCACTGAAGTATTAGCTAAGCACGATGAAAATTATATTGCGCCTGAAATTGCAGAAGCAATGAAACAACAGCATGACGCAGCTAAAGCTAAAAAAGATGCTTATTAATTTTTAAAACCTCAAAAAATCGTATTAATTACAACCTAATGGTATCAATAATTGCTATGAGGTTGTATATTCCCCTTTTAAATGTAATGGTATTCGTTAATTGTACTTTAATGTATAATTAATTTTGATTATTATTGCATCAAATATAATATGCAAAATACATAATCTTTAATTATTAGTTTAAAGTGGTAAATGAAAAGGATTTTAATTTTCTCATTAATATTTGTGTGAATTATTAGCAATGCAGTATAAAACAGCTAGGAACTAGGGATGGGTTAGCTGAATATTAAACAATAAACTTTATTTCCCAATTCCCTGCTAAATTATATTTTAATAATTTTTACTAATTAACTATTCCTACAATTGCACTATAGGAATATAAATTTACGTAAGGTAATGATGAAAAAAACTCCGATATATATTGTTTCAACTGTCCCAGATAGTGTTATCTCTAAATTAACGTTAATTTTGCAAACTCTCGACTTAAAAATTGTTCAAACTGACATTGATAAAGTTGATGCTCTTCCGGATGGCATTGTATTATTGGATGCAAGAGAATCAGACATTGATGAGCACGGTATTCCAGTTCAAATATCAAAGATTAGCGCTAAACATCAGTTGGCCTTAATTAATGTGACTAAAGATTCTGTTAATGAATATATCTGCGTACAAATGCGTATTAAAGCGGCTTTTTCTAGAGAAATAGAAACAGATCAATTATTAAAAGGTATACGCTGTTTAATGAACGGAGAATGGTGGTTCTCACGTAAGGTATTAAGCCAAACGTTATCAAGTTTATTTGAAACTGTGCCTACGCAAATTCAATCTCAAATTCCAAAGCTTAAACCATTAGCTGAAGGCTTAACTAAACGAGAAAAGACAATCGTTAAGTTAGTCTGTCAAGGTGATAAAAACCAAGAAGTTGCTGATACGCTCAATATAAGTCCACATACTGTAAAAACACACTTGTATTCTATTTTTAGAAAAACAGAATGCCGTAATCGTGTAGAGTTATTAAACTGGGCGAAACAACATGCCTTAGTCTATCAATTGATGGATTAGTTTAGATTCGATTTTTAACTATATGTATAAAAAAAGCTGCTTAATTTAAGCAGCTTTTTTATTTTTAAAATCATAGGATTATTATTAAAAAGTAATAAGACCTAATGCTTTTTTAGCTTTATCTAATGTAAATGATGCTTTCTCTGAAGCTTTATCCGCTGAGGCTTTCATAATATCTAACAAAACGGTTTCATCTTTACGTAATTCAAAATAACGTTCTTGTAATGGTTCAATTACAGACAGCACAGCATCGGCTGTATCTTTCTTTAAATGACCATACATCTTATCTTCATATTCAGGTACTAATTCTTCAATTGAACGACCTGTAGTACAAGACATTAATGTTAATAAGTTAGATACCCCAGGTTTTTCTTTATTATCGAAGTAAATACGCGCTTGTTCATCTGAGTCAGTCACTGCACGTTTAAGTTTCTTCAATATCTTTTTAGGTTCATCCAATAACATAATAAAGTTATTAGCGTTTTCATCAGATTTAGACATCTTTTTAAGCGGATCTTGTAAGCTCATTACACGAGCGCCAACTTTAGCAATAAATGGCTCAGGTAATTTAAATGTTTCACCGTATAAATTATTAAAGCGTGTTGCAATATCACGTGTTAATTCAAGATGTTGTTTTTGATCTTCACCAACTGGCACACTATCAGCTTGATATAAAAGAATATCCGCAGCTTGTAATACCGGATAACCAAATAAACCTACGTTTACATTTTGAGAATGCTTACTCGATTTATCTTTAAACTGTGTCATGCGATTCAGTTCACCCATTTGGGCATAACAGTTAAGAATCCAACCTAATTGTGCATGCTCTGGCACTTGAGACTGTGTGAATATAGTGCTCTTTTTAGGGTCTAAGCCACACGCCAAATACATAGCTAAACATTCAAGTACACGCTCTCGCATAATCGAAGGATCTTGTCTTACCGTAATAGTATGTAAGTCCGCCAGCATAAAGAAACATTCATTATTTTCTTGCATAGGTAACCATTGATTAATTGCACCAATATAATTACCAATAGTTAAACCACCAGACGGTTGAATACCACTTAATACCACAGGTTTTGACATGTTTTTATCTCTTCTTATTAACTATTTATTATTTAGGTTGGTTTGCTAATTCATCACGCATTTTATCAATAACATGCTTATAATCTGGTTGATTAAATATTGCAGAACCAGCTACAAACATATCTGCACCAGCCGCTGCAATCTCACCAATATTTTCTATATTAACACCACCATCAACTTCCAAACGAATATCGCGACCACTGTCATCAATAAGTTTTCGAACTTGGCGTAATTTGTCTAACGTTGTTGGGATAAAGCTTTGACCACCAAAACCAGGGTTAACTGACATTAATAAAATAACGTCTAGTTTATCCATAATGAATTCTAAACACGTTAGTGGTGTGGCCGGATTTAATACAACACCAGCTTTACAGCCATTATCTTTAATTAATTGTAATGTGCGATCTAAATGTTGTGTCGCTTCAGGATGAAACGTAATAATTGACGCTCCAGCTTTCGCAAATTGTGGAATTAATGAATCAACAGGTGTCACCATCAAATGAACATCAATAGGCGCTGTTATTCCATAATTTCGTAAAGCTTGGCAAACGCCAGGACCAAAAGAAAGCGCAGGAACATAATGATTATCCATCACATCAAAGTGTACAACATCGGCACCAGCCGTTAATACACGTTCTACATCTTCGCCTAAACGGGCAAAATCAGCAGATAAAATAGAAGGAGCAATTAAATAATCAGGCATTACGCTAATCCATGGTTTATAAATGAAAGCGCAATAATACAGGAGTGTAGCGGTGGGGTGAAGTGAATTATGGTGGCAAGGCTGCCACCATACATAAGAACTATTTAGCTATTTTATATTATAGATCGAAATCTACAGCATAAGAGATTGCAAAGTTAACAGCTTCGCCATCTACATTTGTATCAGTGATAGCAAATGTGAAGTTGTTTTTACTTAAGCTAACGCCGTAATCTAGGTAATCACCACCATTATCATAAGTAGAGTTACCGATGTGTAGGCCAAGCTCTAAATCTTTACTTACTTCAAAAGCAAGATCAGCATAAGCATAAGTGTCATCACCAAAATCTGAACCGTAGTCAGATTCAGTAAGAATATTAAAACCAACTGTTAAGAAATCAAAGTTAACACTTGCATAAATTTCACTGAAATCTAAATCTTCACCATCTGAGTAGATGTAGCTTAAGTAACCAACATCAAATGTAAATGCATCAACTTCAAAACCGTAACCTACGTATAAATCAAGTTCTGAATTTGTTTCATCACCAAAATCAACATTTGAAACCCAACCACCAGCGTAGAAACCAGAAGCAGCAGCGTAATCGATTCCGCCAGATACAGCAGCTTGATCATCAGTTTGAGTAAGACCACGCCAGATGTAGTTGTTGCTTACAGCTGCGTTAGCCGATAAACCTTCAACAGCAGTTGCTGCAGTAGTTGCGAATAAACCTGTTGCTAAAGTAATAGCGCTTAATAATAAAGTTGTGTTTTTCATTGGATAAAGCCTAATTGTAATAAAATATATCTGGTCACTGCAGTAACCAGACCAAAATTATTAACCATTGATTTTAATGCATATTTTTATATCTTGTTAATTTGCTGTGATATTTAATGCACAACATTGGTGCGCAAGACGCACCCATATAGACTTACTTGCACCATATTATCATTCATTAATATGATCATATTTTTAAAAAATGATTAAAGCGATTGTTAACGATAGATAAACAACGCGTTATCAGCTAATATTTCGCTATTGTTTCAAAATTCTAAAGAGAATGTATGTCTATTATCCAAAAACCACAACAAGATCCAGTTATAGACTGGTTTTTGTCACAATGTCATTCACATAAGTACCCAAAGAAAAGTACATTGATTCATCGTGGTGACGTGGCTGATACTCTTTATTATATTATTGAAGGCTCTGTCGCTGTTCTTATTAAAGATGAGCAAGGCAAAGAAATGATCTTGTCATATTTGTCTAAAGGTGACTTTGTTGGCGAATTAGCATTATTTGAAAATGCCCCAGAACGTACAGCATGGGTAAAAACTCGTGAACAGTGTACAGTTGCAGAAATTTCATTTACTCGCTTTAAACAATTAGTACAAACCAACCCTGAAATATTAATGCGTTTGTCAAAGCAAATGGCACAGCGCTTACAAAATACAAGTGAAAAAGTTGGCGATTTAGCATTTTTAGATGTAACGGGTCGTATTGCTCAAACATTATTAAACTTGTGTAAGCAACCTGATGCAATGACACATCCCGACGGCATGCAAATTAAAATTACACGCCAAGAGATTGGTCAAATTGTAAGTTGCTCTCGTGAGACTGTCGGTCGAGTTCTTAAGTTATTGGAAGAACAAGGATTAATATCAGCTCATGGTAAAACAATCGTTGTTTTTGGTACGAGATAGTTGTCAACAGTTAAGAGTTCTGCCAAGGTTTATACAAAAGTAAAAAGCTAAATATACAGTCCTAGCACTACACTATTTATACAAATATTTGTTTAAATATGACTAGTTATTGAATCTTTAGCTTCTTTATTCTTCAGTGTATAACTAACCATTCCGTATGTTTCTTGCTCTTAAATCCTCATAATTATCTTAAAACGCCTTTCTTAATTCACATATTAAAAAACTTTATAAAAAAATTTAAACTCTCAATACGCCCTAATAAAGGGCATATCATTAATTATCAATTTTAATCATACTTATAATTCAATTCTTGTGTCTTAAATAAGCACTTAAGTGGTGCATTTCCAGAATAAATACTACTTTAAATTGAAATAATATTTTCTTTTTTATAATCGCACCAATAAAGAGCTTTACCAAGTATGTGATAAAAATCAGAATTGAAAATTTAAAAATAAAGCCGACGTTAAATCGGCTTTTTTATCGCTTGTATCATTGCGTTACGTGGCGTAATCGACGATTCACAAAAATTAAATAAAGCAACATCATAGCCCTGCTCTTCCATAAATATCACCCGATCAAGCAATAACCATCGCTCTAACAACTGCCTAAAAGCATGAGTCACTAACTCAATACGCTTATTAATACGTTGGCGTTGATATCCTTTTTCTTCATAGTCATTCAATACTGTATCTTTATTTAAAGTTAAACCTTTAATAGTACAAGCCCATACACAAAAGTCTTCAAACGAACCACTGAGTAACGATTGCTTGATCGTTGGGAGTGGTAAATACTCATCTTGCTGTCTAATTTTTCGTTGTAATAAATCAAAACCTAAACGCCATGCAACTTCAATAACACGATGATTTACTTCACGGTTACCAGCGACAACAGTTTGTTGCATAGATAAACTTAAATGTTGACGAGATAAACGTAATTTACTTTTTTTAGCGTTTGCTGATAATGGCTCATAATATTGACCAGCAATTAAATGATAACAGCAAGGCACAATAGTTAAGCCAGAAACTAACTGTTCACTACTTCGTTGTAACAACGTTGTATGCAATGCACCACAAGCATGTAGCGCTACGACATGTTGAGAAGGGTCTAATAAAGTACTGACTGTAGATGAAAAAGCATCAGCTTCAATAAATTCTTGTTGAACTTCGTGTTTCTTAGCGAGCAAGTTCCCTTGTTGGCATAAATTTGATTGCCACTCTAAGCTAATAATGGGCAACTGACGTTGAAAGCCAATTAAGCGTCCTAAATGCCCTTTCCCAGCACACCATTCCAAGATAGATGAAGTATTTACAGGCAACATCGATTCAAAACTAGAAATTTGAGACCACTTACGGCCTTTAATTCCTGCTTTAAAATAAGAAGGTACAGATTTTAATGGTTTAGTAATAACAGGAAGGTTTTCTAATATATCGAGCTTTATTCCGATAAAGGGCTCGATATATTGTCTAACTTTTTGATCTGAACTTTCTAACTCATCCAATATGTCATCGGTTAATAACAACAAGTCAGATTGTAATGCTACATTAGATAGCCATGGCATATCGATATGTTCAAACGGGGATATTTGCCAATATTCCCGTGTTTTTGTTAGTAAAGAATCAATTTGGTCAAACGCTTGTGACCAATCATTTTTACTCACTGTCACCATCAACTACTTCTTCGTCAATCACTTCAGTAAGATCAACTAACTCTGCATCAGGCTGTAACCAAGCGCTCATCACTTTTTCAGCTTCGGCTTTACCAATCACTTTAAGCGACGAAAATGCTTGAATAGTGATATCACCACCATATTGCTCACAATCTTTACGTGCTTTAAGTACAGCAGCTTTACGCGCGCCTGATTTCAATTTATCACATTTCGTTAATAAACCTAAAACTGGTAAATCGCTCTCAATTGCCCAACGAATCATATTTACATCAAGATCTTTTAATGGATGACGAATATCCATCATAATCACTAAACCACGTAAACACTGACGACTCTGCAAGTACTCTCCTAGTGATTTCTGCCATTTGATTTTCATGTCTAAAGGCACTTTAGCAAAACCATAACCAGGTAAATCAATTAAACGACGCTGAGGATCTAATTCAAAAATATTGATTAATTGAGTTCGGCCAGGCGTTTTACTCGTTCGAGCTAAACCTTTTTGACGAGTGATCGTGTTTAGTGCACTAGACTTACCTGCATTTGAACGACCAGCAAAGGCAATTTCATAACCTACGTCTGCAGGCATATGCATATGTGCAATATTAGGCGCACTGGTAAGAAATGACGCTATTTCAAAATTTATTTTTAGATCTGACACAATTTTTGCTCCAAAACCGAAGTCAATCAACGAAGAGCTGATTACTTTTTAATTTTTTCATGTAGAATAATGAATATTAAAACAAGTTTAGCATGCCTCGATAGCATGTGAGTAATAGCAATCTTAATAAATCCGTAAAAAGTTGAGACGACATGAAAAATTTAGTAATCGCATTAACACTATTAGTTGGAATAGTTGGCACCGTAAATGCCGCTGGTAATGTAGAAGCAGGGAAAGCAAAGTCAGCAACATGTATGGCTTGTCATGGTACTGACGGTAATGCAGCAATTACCATCTATCCTAAATTAGCAGGACAACACGCTGATTATATCGTAAAACAACTTGTAGAATTTAAATCTGGCGCTCGAAAGAATCCAATTATGGCAGGAATGGTAGCGGGCTTATCACTTCAAGATATGGAAGATTTAGCGGCTTATTTTGCATCTCAACAAATTACAGACGGTACCGCACCTGAAAGTGTTCTAGATGTTGCTAAAAACCTTTATCAAGGTGGTGATATGGAACGTAACATCGCAGCATGTATTGCATGTCACGGTCCTCGTGGTAACGGCAGTGGTTTAGCTAAGTTTCCAAAAATTGCTAGTCAGAATGCTGACTACATTGCAATTCAACTTAAAGCATTCCGTAGCGGTGAACGTGCAAATGATCCATCTGGCATGATGGGTGATAACGCGAAAAAATTAACTGATGCTGAAATTGATGCATTATCTAAATATTTAGGTGGTTTACACTAAATATTAAAAGGCAAACGCCCAGCGCGTTTGCCTTTTAAATTCCAATCAAAATTACTCTTCATAGTTACCTATCACAATTACACATAATTAATTCAATAACTCTTGTAAAATTTCCTGTTAAATAAATTCACATATACAGATCTAAAAACATCAATTGGGTATACTCAATTTTTTAACTATGTGTATTTTCGTTATGCTTTCTATTTCTCATCTAATTGCTCAAGAACTAAATGTGTCACAACAACGTGTTGATGCAACCATAAAACTACTTGATGAAGGCGCTACAGTGCCTTTCATTGCACGTTATAGAAAAGAAGCGACACAGGGATTAGATGATACACAACTTAGACTGTTACATAGACAGCTTAACTATTTACGCGAATTAGATACCCGTAAAACAAGTATTTTAAAATTGATTGATGAACAAGGAAAACTTACTTCATCATTGAGAAATTTAATTGAACAATGTCAGCATAAAGGTGATTTAGAAGAAATTTATAAACCATTCAAAAGTAGCCGTAAAACCAAAGGTCAATTAGCTATAGAAGCTGGTTTAGCTGATTTAGCTACTCAATTATTATCTGACACTAATGAGTCACCACAGCGTTTAGCTCACTCATTTATTAATGCCAATTTAGGTATAGATAATATTACACAAGCATTAGAAGGTGCTGGTGATATTATTATTGAGTCGGTTGCTCAAGAAGTTGAATTACTGACCAAAGCTCGTCATTTGATGTGGCAACAAAGTGTAATTAGCACTAAACCTGCTCGTAAAAAAACGCCACCAATTGATTCTCAAATTCTCAATAAATTCAGTGACTACTTTGAACATCAAGAAAAAATTAAAAGCATACCCTCTCATCGAATGATGGCTATGCTTCGTGGTAAAGCCGCTGGCGCATTACAAATCAATGTCGCTGTTGCACATTCTAATAAAAATCATCCTTGCCTCGAATTTATTACTCAGCATCTGAAAATCCGTAATAATCACCAACCACGTCAAGTATGGTTATCTGAAATTGCAGAGCAATGTTGGAAAACTAAAATATTACCCAGCATTAATACAGAGCTAATAAATCGTGCAAAAGACAGCGCTCAGGAACAAGCTATTGAAGTGTTCGCCAATAATCTAAATGATCTACTGATGACTTCCCCTGCTGGTAATCAAATAACGCTAGGTTTAGATCCCGGTATTCGTACCGGTGTAAAAGCAGCCGTTATTGATGCCAGTAGTAAATTATTAAGTACCGATACTATTTATCCTCATGCACCGAAAAATCAATGGTCACAATCAATTTCAACGTTAGAAAAAATGATAAAACGCCATAATATTTCATTAGTCAGTATTGGTAATGGCACAGGTTCTCGTGAAACAGAAAAGCTTGTTTTAGAATGTAAAAAGCTTCATCAATTAAATATAACGATTGTAATAGTGAGTGAAGCCGGTGCTTCGGTGTATTCGGCTTCTGAATTCGCTGCCAATGAATTTCCAACGCTAGATGTATCGTTACGTGGAGCAGTATCTATTGCTCGACGTTTACAAGACCCATTAGCCGAGTTAGTTAAGATAGAACCCAAAGCAATTGGTGTTGGGCAATATCAACATGATGTAAACGAAACACTATTAAATTCGCGTCTTAATGAAGTCGTTGAAGATTGTGTGAACGGCGTGGGTGTGGAACTCAATACAGCTTCAGCGCCTTTGCTTGAACGAGTAAGTGGTCTTAATGCTACGCTGGCTAAGAACATTGTTGTCCATCGCGATAGCATTGGTAAATTCACCAATCGTAAGCAATTATTGAAAGTAGCAAGATTGGGCCCGAAAGCTTATGAACAAGCCGCGGGTTTTTTACGTATTCGTCATGGTGATGAACCGCTAGATGCTAGTGCTGTTCATCCAGAGTCTTATTGTGTTGTTAAATCTATTGCACAGCATTGTAAGATTCCTACGGCGCAGTTAATTGCTAATCAAGAAAAATTAAGTCCATTACACGCAACAGATTTTGTAAGTGCACAATACGGATTACCAACTGTTATCGATGTTATTTCAGAATTAAAACGACCAGCACGTGACCCTCGTGGTGATTTCAAAACAGCAAAACTTAAAGAAGGTATTGATACAATAAGAGACCTTGAGTTAGATATGGTTTTAGAAGGGACTGTATCAAATGTTGCTAACTTTGGAGCATTTGTCGATATTGGTGTTCATCAAGATGGTTTAGTACATATTTCTGAAATGACCGATTCGTTTATTAGCGATCCGCGCAAAGTAGTCAAAGTTGGCCAAATAGTAGAAGTACGCGTCACCAGTATTGATGTCGAACGAAAACGTATTGCTTTATCAATGAAAAAAGAAAGTACTAATAAAATAGATAGAGCTAAAAAAGAAGTCGTACACAAACCTGAGAATAAAACCCAAACATCAATACCAAACCGGAACGGCTCAATGGCTGATGCGTTTAAGCAGGCTAGAAAGAAAAATTAGATTTGTTGTTGAAATGATGGAGCTTCGCTAGCTTGGCTAGACTGTTGATAGAAATTATTAATATGTTGGCTGCGGTTAGCGATAGTTTGTTGAAAAGCATCATCTTCAACTGATGACGAACTTTCACCAACACTGTCATCTTCAACACTGTCATCTTCAATATTATTATCGCTGTTTAATCCGTTAGTATTTTCTGTATCTTCTTCGACATCATTTATTGCAGCAATAATTTCTTGACGAGCTTCACTAGCTAATTGATCTGCAACAGAAGCAACAACTCTATCTTGGCCTGAAGGTTCAGCAGGAGCAAGTGCAGCACGTTTTACTTGTTGTGCTTTCAATAAAGTCGCTTCAGGATCGCCTTCAATTTTTGAAGTATCAATTTGAACTTCACCTGATACAGCATATTTTACACCATCAGGCCCTGTTTCATAAGTATAGCTAGGCGAACCAGCATATTGTCCACCAGCATTAGCATGCGCTAATTCGTGTGTAACAACCTCAATATCACGGTTTTTTAATTCTTCTATTTGTTGCTGTTCTTCTTCAGTAAACTCTTCATTATTACGATTCTCATCAGAATCATTCTCTTGTTCAGAACCATCCTGTTCAGAATCTTGCTGCTCATTAACGTCAGAATTATTTACTTCTTCACCATTAATTTCAGCCGTATTAACTGCTACATTCTGTGGCTGCTCATAAGTAGGATCTTTTGAAGGTATAACTGAGGCTGTTGATTGTTGTCTTTCTTTATCACTCGCTGTTTCTGAATTGGTCGCACTAGTCGTAGCAACAGGTGGCACTACAGGTCTAACAGCGCTATCTCTAGCGGCACTATCAGTTGCAGGGTTTGTTGTTACGATACTCACATTTGAGTAGTTAGTGATAATATTCATAATAGACTTACTTTTAAACTCTTGTATCTATCAAACTACCAATCACTTCATCGGCTGTTTCAATCACGTTTGCAGAAGTTCTAGCTTCATTTTCAGCGACACGTAAATTAATTAAACTTTCTTCAATTGGTCTTGCTTGTGAAACGGCACGTTGTGTTTCGGTAGCTTCTTCTGTTTGAGGCTTATTCACTTGTTGTTGTGCAATATTATTTGCACTTTCAGCTACTCGTTCGGTTGCTTGATTATAGCCAGCAACACCAGAATTGTACGCAGATTGTATATTCATCATTAACCCCTTCTTCATTAGCAAATGGTTAGTCTAATTATTAACCAATACAGCCTAAAATGAAAGCTTTAATTCACTTATAAAACTAGTTATTAGTAAGACCGTGAGCCAAACCAAAGTCTTTCACTACGTTAATAAACTCTTGGGTATGAGAAATAAAAGGCGCATGTGATGCCTTGTCAAATATATACGTTTGGCTATTCTCAACTAAATCATTGACTAACGGGATTACCTTCTTAGGAACTAAAGAATCGAGTTTTCCATAAACTCGTAAAAATGGCACATTAATACGACTCAACGATTCACGTAAATCAACATCATTTAATAAATTCAATCCATCATGTAATGACGACACTTGCGGTAATGGGCGTTGTGTAAGAACGGCTTTCAATGCATTAATATCTTTTTTAGCACTTGTGCTACCCATTGCTTGAATTGCCAAAAAGCGTTCTAATGTTAAAGAAAAATCTTCACTGAGTTGTTTTGTAAACATCGACATGACATCAGTTTTAATCCCGGGCCAATCAGTCGTTTCAGTGAATTTTGGAGAACTCGCAACCGTAATAACACCTGACACTTTATTGGGATAATCAACAGCAACTTGTGTTGCAACTAAACCACCCAATGACCAACCTAACCATATAGCAGGTTCATTTATGACCTCTGCCACAGATGCTGCCCAAGCTGAAATGGTCGATTCAACATTAATTTCATGATTAATTCCAAAACCGGGTAAATCGATACAATACACCGTAAAATACTGTGCTAAATCATCAATCACTTGACTCCAAACAGCACTATTTAATCCCCAACCATGTAGTAATACTAACGCAGGCCCTTGCCCTATTTTTTCTATTTTTAACGTTGCTTTCATTTCGTTCTACTACACTTAAGTTATGACTAATCGATATCGTATTATAACATTCAATTTATTACGGCAGATAACGAAATATATTATCAATTTTCGTCACGCTATGCCCCATTGCTGCATGTTATGCAACATACAAACTAATCATTACAAAAACCAACTATGTGACGTTTGCCGTGACGACTTACCCTTTCCTGATCAATTGTGTATAGGTTGCTCTTTACCATTATTAATGAGTCACACCAAGTGGTGTGGAGCTTGTCAAAACTCACAACCTCCTTTTCCATTAGTAACTGCTTGTTATTATCAGCCGCCAATTAAGCAGTTGTTAAGTGCATTAAAATATCGCCACCAACTGATTGTATGTCATGAATTAGCAAAGCATCTTGCTCGTCGTATATTTAAATTATTAGATCAGTCTCTCATCGAAAAACCCCAAGCATTAATACCTGTGCCTCTTCATTGGCAACGACGTTATAGTCGAGGTTTCAATCAAGCTGAATTAATTGCTATAGAACTTAGTCGTTATCTTGATATCCCTGTTATTTATCCAATTAAACGTATTAAGAAAACTACCTCACAAGCGAGTTTAAACGCACAAGAGCGTAATCATAATTTAGATAATGCATTTAAAATGAGTAAATATATTGATGTTACATCCATTGCAATTATTGATGATGTTTACACCACAGGCGCTACAATGCGTGAGATGAGCGATGAAATTTTAAAACAACATCAACATCTTAAAATTCAACATTGGGCTATTGCTCGGACCATCATTCATGATTAACAACGTGGCATGTTATAAAAAATACTATTTTAGTATTTAAATAGCCTATCCGCGCCATCATTAACACGATAGAATGCGCGCAAGAGCATTTTAGTCAAATAACAGACAATATTTCGAGGTAGCCAATGATTTCAATTTCAGAGCAAGCTCAAGTTCACTTTAGTGAATTACTGAGTAATCAACCAGAAAACACAGCCATTCGTGTTTTTGTCGTAAACCCTGGCACGCCGAATGCGGAATGTGGTGTATCTTATTGTCCGCCAGAAGCACGTGAAGAATCAGACAAACATATCGAATACGATGCGTTTTCAGCTGTTATTGACGAGCAAAGTCTTCCTTACTTAGATGAAGCTGAAATTGATTATGTAACTGATAAAATGGGTTCACAATTAACGCTTAAAGCGCCTAACGCGAAAATGCGTAAAGTAAATGACGACGCGCCATTAGTTGATCGTGTTGATTACTTTATTCAATCAGACATCAATCCAAAACTAGCTAGCCACGGCGGTCAAGTTACGCTGATGGAAATTACTGATGATGGCGTTGCTATCTTACAGTTTGGCGGTGGTTGTAACGGTTGTTCACAGGTTGATCTTACGTTGAAAGAAGGCATTGAAAAAGAAATGCTAGAAATCTTCTCAGGCGAATTAACCGCTGTAAAAGATATGACTGAACATCAAGCTGGTGAGCATTCTTATTATTAATGAGTTAATTGGTTAGCCGTAAACTAACTAATTAATCAAATAAAATGGAGTACACTTTATTGTGTGCTCCATTTTTTATTACTCTAATCCTTACTTAGAATTTACTCCACCTAATTGATACCAATTCACTTTTCTTGTTGCAACCATCACTGTCGCTAAAACGAAAAATACAAATATTGAGCCCATCAATAGTGCAAAATCTTCTGCGACCAATAAACCAAATAAAATAGAATATAAAATCACAATGCCGCCACTAAACGTTAAGCCATGTTTAATGTGACCTAACACCCCAGAGATATATACGCCAAGTACAGCGGCGCAACTAAAGCTAGAGATAAAATACGCTGTGTTAAACGCTACATGCTCAGACAATGATAACAACAACAAGTAAAAAATCGCCATCGCTATACCAACAAACGCATATTGAACAGGATGAATAGCAAGCCCTTTAAATAACTCAAACAACATAAAAGCGAGCAAGGTGAGCATAATGAAAAGCACAGCATATTTAATCGCACGCTCTGTTTTTAAATATTGATTAACAGGGTCAACTAACGACACACCTAACGTCGAATCTCGAACATCAGAACATCTCGAATAAACAATACATTCCTCGAAAATAGCAGACATATTGGTAGAGAAGAATGTGGTTTGCCAATTGGCACTAAAACCTTGTTCAGTAATACTTGGTTTGTGAGGTAAAAAATTACCAATAAAGCTAGGGTGACGCCAATTAGCATTCAAATTAACATCCGTTTCTTTGCCTATTGGCGCAATGTTAAGTCGCTGCATACCTTGTAAATTTAACGCCATATTAAATTTAATATTTTTCTGCTTTTCTAACCAATTTTGATCAATAACACTGTGAATACCATGTTTAAATTGCTTCAAGCCAGTACTAGGCAACAATTCAAATTCTTTCTCGTTAAGCGTCATATTGAGTCCATTTTGGATACCTCGAACATCAGTAATCGCTGTTACCATCGAAATTTTTTCTAAGCTTCCTTCCGAAACTTCTAACCATTTATCAGGAATCACAAAACCACCCGAAATAACGCTGTCAGCCTTGTAGAGCAAAGCTTTATATATGCCTAATGAGCGATAATGTGTATCAAGCTCACTATCAAATTTATACGTTGTTGGTAGTAAATTCTTATAGAAATATTTCGTTCTCATTCGCCTTGTTTTACCATCGGCTAATATCTCAGGGACTTTCTTTTTAAACTGCGCGACCAAAAAAGGTCCGATGATTTGTTGTTCACCACTGCTACTTCGTGCAATTTCATGTTGTACATCAACTTGCAATGATTGCCTTTCTTCTACCAGTCCATTAATCATCGTTAACGCGATGATTAAAACAAGCAATAAAACTCCTATCGCAATCAATTTATATCGTAGTTGCATCATTTAATGGTTCTCCTATTTAGAATATAGGAGAACTATAAAAGCGCTATGTGGGGACAATATGAAGTTAGTGTGTGGTTTATGTGTATTATGTTAATTCATTAAAAACTAATTTGGCTTCAACACCTTCAAGTACATTTCTAATGTGTAATCTTGCATGGTGTAGTTGTGCAATTTCGTCAACAAAATTAAGACCTAAGCCTGTACTTTTCATATTGGTATCTGGACGCGGCAGTGAATAAAACTTAGTAGTTATTTTAGTTAACGCATATTCAGGAATAGCTTCGCCTTTATTAAAAACAACAATACTAAATTGCGTGTTTTCTTTAATAACAGATAATTTAATCGTGCCATTCTCAGGTGTAAAATCAACAGCATTTTCTAATAAATTGATGATAGCTTGTTGTAATAAAAATGAATCACCTGAGATTTTATCATTTGAAGATAACTGTAAAGCAGATGAAATATTCTTTGAGGTAAATCGGCTTTCTAAGCCTCTAAAAGCTAATTCACAAGCATCATTAATATCAATAGATTGTTTATCTTCAATTACTTGCTGTTGCTCTACAATCGACAATTTCAGCATGCGGTCAATTAATAAATGAACACGGTTACTTTCGTTTTCAATGTTCTCTAAAAAACGTTGGCGACTTTCATCTGAAATAGGTGTTTGTAGAATTTCACTAGCGCCTTTAATGGCAGCCAATGGGCTTTTTAATTCATGGGTTAATGTTTGAACGTAATGTTCAGCATAGTTCTTCCCTTCTAATTGATGACGCATTTTGTCTAGCACTAACGCTAACTCACCAAATTCATAAAACATTCTAAAAGTAGGTGCTGCTATCTTCTCGCCTTTAATGGTTTGTTCGGCGTAATAACTTAAACGATTAAGCGCCTGAGTAATTCGCCATGCCAGTAAAGCACCAATAAGAATGGCAATTAATCCTAATATAACGCCCCATTTAATTAATCGATTTTGAGAACGCTCAATAAACGGTTGCATGGCGCTGTTCGCTTTAGACACGGTCACCGACCCAATAATATCTAAGCCATTCATGATCGGAGAAGCCACATGCATGACTGTCGACATTTCATCTAAGGCATTTAGTTTTGTCGTTCTCGCGCCATATTTTCCCCGTAATGTTAAATACACATCATTCCAACGAGAGTAATCTTTACCAACATCTTTGCCGTTAGAATCTAAAATCACAGTTCCTGAAATATCAGTGATATAAATACGTTTATTTGTCGCTGTTTTATCTAATCCCCAAATTGACGCTTTAGATTCTAATAAGCTGTAATCGCTCAATAATTCAGGATACTGACTTTGTTGTAATGTGCCATTTTTAACATCATCGGCAACCATTACAGCAATTAAACTCGACATATCGACTAATGTTTCTTCCATGGTTTGACGAACAGCAGGTTTCACTTCAGACGTCACCGTTTTAGTCACGATATAACCACAAACAACAACAAAACCGATATACAGCAGAAATATTCTGATACCTAAAGGAATTTTTGGCCATTTCATGATGAACTACCAGAGTTATAACAATAGCCAAAACCTCGATGGGTTTTAATCAACTCAGTATCAGGTAATTGCTTTTTAACTTTGGCACGAATTGTTTTAATATGAGTATCAACATTACGTTCATATCCAACATCACTAGCGTAACCACAAGCATCTAATAATTGTTCTCGTGTTAACACTACATTTGAATGTTCAAATAAACGACTCAATAACTTAAATTCAATAGTCGTTAATCCAAGCGATTGTTCTCCAATAAGAAAATCACAACCTGATTGCGCCAATTTCAATCGGTCATCATTAATAACTATCGATTGGTTTTCTTGAAGATTGTTGTTTTGAAAGTTCATGCGCCTTAAAATCACCTTAACCCGAGCAGCTACCTCTCTTGGGCTAAACGGTTTAGTCACGTAATCATCAGCGCCAATTTCTAATCCAACCACGCGATCAATTTCTTCATTACGTGCTGTTAAAAATATAATAGGTATATCACTGATTAATCGTATTTTTTTACAGACCTCAAACCCTGTCATATCAGGCAAACCAATATCTAGAATCATTAATGAAAACGATTGCTGGCTAACAAGTTCAATAGCATCACCGCCTAATGTAACCCATTGAACATCAAAGCCTTCGCTTTCTAATACATGAATAAGCGTATCTGCTATCGACTTTTCGTCTTCAACAATCAAAACTCTAGATTTAGTCATACTACCTAACTATTTATTATCATTAATAACCCACAGAATAACATGCTTATTCAATCTATATTTCTGGTTTTAAAAGCCTTATTTAATATTTTTATCAATCAACACTTTCACGTTTATCACTATTAATGTAAGTTATGTTTTTTATCTCTCGTATCAATTAAATGAATATTAATAATATCGATCTTAACTTACTTGTTTACCTCGACGTATTACTACGCGAAAAAAACGTAACCCGAGCAGCAAATCAGCTCAACATCACTCAACCTGCAATGAGTAATGGGTTAAAAAGATTAAGAAGTTTATTTAATGATCCGATCTTAGTAAGGACATCAGGTGGCATGGCGCCAACTGAACGGGCGCAAGCATTAGCACCTGCTATTAGAAAGATACTATTAGAATTAGAAGAAGCCCTGCAAAGCGAAGATAGCTTTGACCCAACCACCAGCGACCGTGTGTTTAGACTGATGGCGAGTGACTATGCAGCCTCCACAATAGTACCAAGATTATTAAGTAATATTAGTAAGATAGCGCCTAATATTAGTCTTGATATTATGACGCCAAGTGATATTAATTTTCATGATGTTGAGGCTGGCAAAGTCGATATGGCAATTAACCGTTTTGAAGATCTGCCGCAATCTTTTCATCAAAAAACATTATGGCAAGACAGTTTCACCTGTTTAATGGCATCAAAAAACGAAAGAGCAGAACCTTTTGGTTTAGAAAGCTATTTACGTGCGAAGCACATTTGGGTATCAAAAACAGGTTTTGGTGTTGGCGTTGGTATGAATCCTAAAGACGTCCAAAAATTAGGTTGGGTAGATGAGTCCTTGGCTAAAATTGGAAAAAAGCGTGAAATCAAAGTGTTTACTCGTAACTACAATGTAGCCATGCAACTTTCTTTACAAGACGAACTTATTTCGACTTTACCGACCAAAGCCGCTGCATTATACATAGATGATCCTCGATACATTTCATTAGCGCCGCCATTTGATATTCCAAACATCGAATTAAAAATGATTTGGTCACCGCTACTACATCACGATTCAAGTCACATGTGGTTCAGACAAAAAGTATTAGAAGCTGCGCAAGAATGTTAAAATAAGTTATCATGTCGTCATAATTTAATCGTTAACAACTATTGATAACTTATGATGACTGAAACTCAATTTTGGCAACTGGTAACTACCACTGAGCCATTGGCTAGCTCAGACGAACTCGCCGCATTACTCACCAAAAACCTTACTCCATTAGACGATGAAGAACTGGCTGCATTTGACAAACTATTTGGTCAAAAAATGCGTGATAGTTATACATGGCGCTTATGGGGTGCGGCTTATATTATTTCTGGTTGTAACAGCGAATATGCGTTTGCAGAATTTAGGTGTTGGTTAATTTCACGTGGCCAAGAAACATTTGAGAAAGCACTCAAAAAACCTGACACGTTATCTAGCTTAGAAATTGGCTTAGACAAAGACGGCTTCTTTAATCCTTATTTAGAAGAGTATGACCTAATCGCAGGTCAAATATTTGAAGAACGTACCGATCAAGAATTACCTTATGTTCCCTCTGGTCAAAACCAACCATTTGGTAAACGTTTCAACGATAAACGTAAGCATTTAAAAACAAGTTACCCAACATTGTTTGAGAAATACTGGCAAGGCTAAGCTTTATATCAAACGTAAGCTAACTAAAGCCAGCTGAAACGGTTCACGATAAAACTTTATCGCCGCCATAAAAAAGGGCTACTCAATGAGTAGCCCTTTTAGCGTTCTTAAGCAGGTAAAATTATACGCGCTTTACAGGAACCGCTGAAACGTACTTAGTCGTCATCTCTTCTGTAGGAGGAGTGAAACGAGTTAGGTCAATACCATCAACCGCTGATTTGTACTCAGTCATTGTTGGGAAACGACCCAATACAGATGAAAGAACAACTAGCGGCGTAGAACCTAGTAGAGACTCACCTTTCTTCTCGGCAGTATCAGCAACAACACGGCCTTGGAATAAACGAGTAGAAGTAGCAATAACCGTATCACCCGGTTCAGCTTTTTCTTGGTTACCCATACATAAGTTACAACCAGGGCGTTCTAAGTACAGAATGTTTTCGTATTTAGTACGTGCCGCGCCTTTCGGGTTAGTATCGTCAAATTCGAAACCAGCATATTTCTTAAGAATATCCCAATCGCCTTCAGCTTTTAACTCATCAACAATGTTGTATGTTGGTGGAGCAACAACTAATGGTGCTTTAAACTCGATTGAACCATTTTGTTTTTCAAGATTACGTAACATTTGAGCGATGATTTGCATATCGCCTTTATGAACCATACAAGAACCAACAAAACCTAAATCAACTGATTTCTCACCGTAGTAAGAAACTGGACGAATTACGTCATGCGTGTAACGCTTAGAAACGTCTTCGTTGTTTACATCTGGATCGGCAATCATTGGTTCTTCAATTGCGTCTAAATCGATAACAACATCAGCGTAGTATTGAGCGTTATCATCTGGAGAAAGCGCAGGTTGCTCACCAGATTGAATACCAGCAATACGTTCGTCAGCAAGCGTGATTAAACCACCTAGCATGCCCGCTTCGTTTTCCATACCCTTGTCGATCATGATTTGGATACGGCTCTTAGCAAGTTCAATTGACTGAATAAGTGTTTCGTTGTTTGAAATACAGATAGACGCTTTCGCTTTCATTTCTGCAGACCAATCAGTGAAAGTAAACGCTTGGTCAGCTAATAAAGTACCGATATGTACTTCAATGATACGACCTTGGAATACGTTCTCGCCGCCAAACTGCTTAAGCATTTGTGCTTGAGTTGCATGTACAACATCACGGAAATCCATGTGGCTTGCCATGTTGCCTTTAAACGTTACTTTTACAGACTCTGGAATTGGCATTGCTGATTCACCAGTAGCCAGTGCGATTGCAACCGTACCTGAGTCAGCACCAAATGCTACACCTTTAGACATACGAGTATGTGAATCACCACCAATGATGATAGCGCGATCATCAATCGTAATATCGTTTAATACTTTATGAATAACGTCAGTCATTGAATGGTAAACGCCTTTAGGATCACGAGCTGTGATTACACCAAATGCGTTCATAAATGCCATTAACTTAGGCGTGTTTGCTTTTGCTTTGTTGTCCCATACAGAAGCTGTATGACAACCAGATTGGAATGCACCGTCAACACTTGTTGCGATAGTAGAAGCAGCCATTGCTTCTAATTCCTGACATGTCATAGGACCTGTCGTATCTTGAGAACCAACAATGTTTACTTTAACACGAACATCAGAACCAGCATGTAATGGCGCGTCAGAAGCAACACCTACCGCATTACGGTTAAAGATTTTTTCAACAGCTGTTAAACCTTGACCTTCATGAGAAACTTCTTTTGCTAGTGCGTAAACAGCTGGTGCAGCAACACCTAGTGTTTCAGCAGCAAATGTTTGTAGTTTCTTACCAAATGTTACCGCGTAAGAACCACCAGCTTTCATGAATTCCATTTTTTGTGGTGTAAATGCAGATGAAATATCAGCTACTTGCTCTGCACCATTGAATAATTTTTTCGTTACAGTATCAATCGTTAATACTGTACCAGTTGCTACTGAGTAAGCTTCTTCTAAAACAGCATCGCCGTTAGCGTCAGTTACTGTGTCGCCGTTTGCATCAGTTTTCTTAACCCAGTTTTTAAGATCAAGACCAATACCACCAGTTACATCAACCGTAGTTAAGAAGATAGGTGCGATACCGTTAGTACCAGCAACTACAGGTGCAATGTTGATAAATGGAACATACGGAGACGCTTGCTCACCAGCCCAAAGTGCAACGTTGTTAACACCAGACATACGAGATGAACCAACACCCATTGTGCCTTTTTCAGCAACAAGCATTAATTTTTTGCCAGGATGTTCTTTTTGTAGCGCAACCATTTCTTGTTGTGCTTCAGGAGTAATCATACATTGGCCATGTAATTCACGGTCAGCACGAGAATGAGACTGATGACCCGGAGATAGTAAATCCGTAGAAATATCACCAACACCAGCAACGTAAGTCACAACTTCAACTTTTTCTTGTACGTTAGGAAGCTTTGTGAAGAACTCAGCTTGTGCGTAGCTTTCTAAAATAGCTTTAGCAACGGCGTTACCCGCTTTAAATGCTTCTTCTAAACGAGCTGTATCAGCATCGTATAAGAATACTTGAGTTTTCAAAACGTCAGCAGCTGGCGTTGCAACAGATGCATCGTCAGATAATGCTAAGTCAAGAAGCACTGATACTGAAGAACCACCTTTCATGTGAGATAGCAGTTCAAATGCAAATGTTGGCGTGATTTCAGCAACAACAGATTCACCTAAAATGATTTCTTTTAAAAATGCAGATTTTACACCAGCAGCACTAGTAGTACCTGGTAATGTGTTGTAAATGAAGAAGTTTAAAGACTCTTCACGATGCGCGTTTCCTGCATCTTTAATCTGAGCGATGATCTCAGACAATAATTCTGCGCCATCAATTGGCAACGGAGCCAATCCAAGGTCTGCTTTACGGGTTTCGATTTCTTTTAGGTAATCTGAATATAAGCTCATGTTTTTACTCTCTATAGCTATTTATGCTGATGATATTGTAGTAATTATTTTATGTAGTACTAACGACTATATGTATAGTTTACCTGACTTTCCAGCCACTACTAATCATTAGATGAAATAAGCACTATTGATGTGAGTTATAGTTGATT
>CALJMY010000034.1 GCA_937981905.1 uncultured Enterobacterales bacterium | reverse complement strand
TTGATTTAATTAAAGATTCAATATCCCCAAATGTTGAACAACCTGCACCATATGATTTTGTAAAAATTAGAAATTTTTGCTTAATGCTTATTGCGTTGTCGACCCTTATTTATTTTCTTGTTGATTACACGTGGAGTAGTGGGCCGAAACAACCTATTTTAATCTCTCCAATTGCGACTTCTCAAAATAGTATTTCTGATAAAAACAGCGATTTTGAAACTATAGAGGTTGATTCTAAATTACCAATAGTTAACGTTAAATCATCTACTAAAGTAGAATCAGTAGTTGAAATTTCTAATGTTATTGCTATTAAAGAAGTTAAAAAGGACTTAAACGAGGCCAATTTAAATCCTACAAATACAATTGATTCTAATACTGTTAATTCTGACGTTGTCGATGACATTCAGCCAGCTGTTGAATTAACAAAGACCAAAATTCAAAAGGCAGCTATTGAAACCACTGCTATAGAAAAAACCGTTATTAAAAAGACTGTTATTGAAAAGACAGCCATAGAAAGCACTGCTACAGAAAATATTGAATCCAACACTGTGCTTTTATCAAGCCCCGCTGTGCCAAACACTCAATTTATAGACCGAGCACAACTCACGCTAGCTATTGAAAATAGGGAACCGATAAATAATGTTGAAGTGTTGAGTTTAGCCTCTCAAAAGCATTTATATCTTTTTACTAAAATCCTTCAGAAGAAAAATCAAAAAATCTATCATCGATGGGTTTTTAATCAGACAACAATGGCACAAGTAGCATTAAATATTGGGAGCAATCAATGGCGAACTTCTTCAAGTAAAAACTTTGACAGAACCATGGTTGGTCAATGGCTTGTTCAGGTGCTTGATGAAGATGAAAATATTTTGAAATCAATTAAGTTTGAAGTGGTGTTATAAAATATTAATTAGAGTGTTGTATTTAGCCCTAATCGCCAGCTATTGATTGATTACACGTTTCATACTTAGCATTTTTTTGCAGTTCTAAATTCCAGTATTTTCAATGATTACAGGTATACAATAGCTATTGTGATGGTAGTATTGTCTTTATTAAATATATATTCATTTTTGGAATCATTATGTCAGTAGATATTGTGCGCATTGCCACGAGAAAAAGCCCGTTAGCATTATGGCAAGCAGAGTTTGTTAAAGCACAACTTGAACATTTTCACCCTAATATTCAGGTTGAATTGGTGACGATGGTTACCAAGGGCGACAAAATATTAGATACGCCATTAGCTAAAATTGGCGGCAAAGGTTTATTTGTTAAAGAATTAGAAACAGCAATGTTAGAAGGACGTGCTGATATCGCTGTTCATTCAATGAAAGATGTTCCAATGGATTTCCCTGAAGGACTCGACTTAGAAGTTATTTGTGAGCGTGAAGATCCTCGTGATGCGTTTGTATCAAATACTTTTAAAAATCTCGAAGAATTACCAAAAGGTTCTATTGTTGGAACATCGAGTTTAAGACGCCAATGCCAAATTAGAGCTGCACGCCCAGACCTTATTATTCGTGATTTGCGTGGTAATGTGGGTACGCGTTTAGGTAAATTAGATAACGGCGAATACGACGCTATTATTTTAGCTGCTGCTGGTTTAATTCGCTTGAAAATGGATGAACGTATTGCTTCTTTTATTGAACCAGAACAATCATTACCAGCTGTTGGTCAAGGTGCTGTTGGTATTGAATGCCGTATAGATGATGCCAGAATCAAAGCGCTACTTGCGCCATTAGAACATAAAGAAACACGTCAACGTGTACTTGCTGAAAGAGCACTTAATAAACGTTTAGAAGGCGGTTGTCAGGTACCAATTGGTAGTTATTGCGTTATTGAAGGCGATCAGTTTTGGCTTAGAGCATTAGTTGGCCGTCCTGATGGTAGTGTTATGTTGACAGAAGAAGCACGTGGTTCATTAGAGAATGCAGAAACGACAGCTATTGTAATGGCTGATAAATTATTAAATCGTGGTGGGCGTGAAATATTGCAACAGGTTTATGCACAAGCCTAACTGCAATAAACCATTATTACATGAAAGGCGTGTGCTATTAACACGCCCAAATGCCAAGTGTGAATCACTTGCTTTACGCTTGGCAGATAAAGAGATATTTAGTCATTGTCATCCTCTTCTTAATATAAATATTGAGAACTCATCACCTGATTCTAGTTTTTATAACGCCGATATTATTATTGCGATTAGTGAAAATGCTGTTAACTTTTTAAATCAACAAATTAAACATTGGCCTAAAAATGCAATGTATTTAGCCGTTGGCAGTGCAACACAGAATGCTTTTAAGTCTTTAAATGTTAATGCTGACATTCCTAAATATTCGACTTCAGAAGGGTTACTTGAACTAGCTTGTTTAACTAACGTTAAGCATAAGAATATTAGTATAATTAGAGGTGTTGGTGGTCGCGAACTGTTGGCTACATCATTAGTTGAACGTGGTGCTAATGTAAATTATTTAGAAGTTTATAAACGCCAACTTATTGAAATAAAAGAAAACAGATGTATTAGGCAATGGCAACAACATCAAATAAATACTATAGTAGTGACAAGTGGTGAAATGTTAGAGCATATTTACTCGAACATCGGCGATAAAGACCAAATTTGGCTACAAAGCTTATGGTTAGTTGTTCCTAGTGACAGGGTTGCTAAGATAGCTCAACGTTTAGGCGCAAAAAATGTAAGTATGAGTAATGGTGCGGATAACGCGTCAATTTTAAAGATACTATTAAATGAATGAGTTTGAAATGAAATCAAATAATAATGATAAATCGACAATAGATAATTCTATAGAAGAAACAGCTCCAATAACAATAGATGCTGTTGTTATTGATAAAGCTGAACAGGTTGATGACATTCCATTAGTAGATGATGAGTCGGTTTTAGTTGCTGATAAGAAAAAAAGGCCTGTTAGTAAGTTGGCTATTTTATCACTAATTTTAACGGTGATTTTGGCTATTATCATTGGTTTTTCAATTGATTATTATCTTAAAAATAAAAATTCAGAGCAATCAGCAATTAACGCTTTAGTGATTAAGCAAGCAGCATTAATCACTACAATTGATAAAAAGCTTAAAGCGCAATTAGAAGCTAATCAACGTAATAATACTAACGTTGTAAATACGGTAGAAAGACAGTTATCAAAACAACAGCAAACTCAGAGCATCATTAATCAAAAAATTGCAGAGTTGTCTGGTCGTAGACCCAATGATTGGTTATTAGCTGAAGCTAACTATCTAGTTACAATGGCTGGTCGAAAATTGTGGCAAGAGAAAGATCAAAAAACAGCGGCAGCATTATTAGTAACGGCTGATAAACGTATTTCAGAAATGAATGATGAATCATTAATTAATTTACGTTTAGCGTTAGCAAAAGACATTGCAACATTATCGGCATTACCAAAAGACAAATCACAAGATATAGCATTGGCTATTGATGGTTTGATTGCTCAAATTGATAATTTAAAATTAAATATTATTACGTTATCTGAAAAAACCAATGAAGAAAGTTCACAAGAATTATCGCCAGATGCTAGTCGTCTTGCTCATTTAAAGAAAAACTGGCAGGTTTTTCTTGATGGTATTGTGAAAGTACGTCGTCACGAAGGTCGCACGATGCCTTTAATGTCAGCTAAGCAACAATGGTATTTGGAAGAGAATTTAAAGAATAAACTCATTCAAGCACAGCTTGCTGTTTATCGTAAACAACAACAAGCGTTCAGCCGTTCAATCGAATTAAGTAATACTTGGGTTTTACAATTTTTTGACCGTGAAGATAGCGCTACAAAATTTATGCTTAATGAATTTAAAAAATTAGAAAAAGCTAATATCAATGTTGAATATCCAAGAGATTTATTAAGCCGAAATATGATTGGTGATGAATTAGTACGTCGAAATATCATTTCAGCGACAGCGACGGAGCAGTAATTATGGTGAGGTTATTAGTTTTAGTCTGCATCACATTATTAGGTGTGTTTCTCGGACATTATTTATTTGGCACTGACAGTCAGGTTATTGTGATAGCGAACGGCTGGTCACTTGAAAGTGATATTAACGTGACGATATGCTTTATTATTGTTTTTTATGCATTACTACATTTTTTTGAATGGTCATTAGTTAATACTATTTCCATGTGGAGTCGTACTCGTCATTGGTTTGGGTGGCGTAAAGAGCATATTGCTCAACAAAAAACATTAGACGGTGTGATGGAATTTATTTCGGGTCATTATGCTAATGCCGAGCAATTAAGTGTTAATAATGCCAAACATAGTAAACAGCCATTAGTTAATTATTTGACAGCAATTAATGCTGCTTCCACTCAAGGTAAGCATGAAGAACGAGACGAATATCTGAAGCAAGCATTACTTGTTGATAGTTCAAATGTGAGTTTATTATCTGCTAAATTACGTTTTATGATTGAAGAGAATGCTTTTGAGGAGGCTCAAACGTGGCTTAATGCTCAGCCTTCAGCTATTAAAGAGCATTCAGATATACTACCTTCAATTTTGATCGTTACTCAACAACTCAAAGATTATGAAAACGTTATAGAAGCGAGTGAATTATTACTTAAGAAAAAATTACACACTCAGATCGAGCATGAACTTGTCGTGAGAAATTGTTACATGAGCATGTTAGATCAGAGTGCTAATAAAGATTTTGATACTGTAAAAAATACATATAAAACATTACCTAAAAAGTATCGTAATCATATCGATCTATTTTGTCAGTATGCTAAGTTAAGTATTAAACTTGAAAACTCTTCTATAATTGAAAAAGAATTATTCCAACGATTATCCAAAAATTGTGATCGTGATATTTTAAATGTTGTTAATGAATGTAATAGCCAATATGCCACTGATTGGCTCGGCCGTTTAACTATGATGAAGCAACACCATAACGATGTTTTCTTTATTGATACAATAGCCACTCTTAGCTTATTAGACAGACAATGGAAACTAGCTAAAGAATGGCTACTTAAATCCATTGAAATTATGCCAACAGCTCAGCGTTATGAAGCTTTAGCAAACGTTCAACAACAATTGAGTGAAAATTCTGGCGCACTCGATAGCTTTAATAAAGCATTAACCTTACGAAAAGTTTAAGGTCAAGGATTTCAAATAATGACAACTAACCTAAATTTTGATGAATCGGTTAAAACATTAAAAAAAACCATACCATTAATGATGAAATATAGTGTGCCGGTTAACCCGACAAATTATGCGTTATGGTTTACATATACCTCTAATGAAGTACCAAGTTTAAATAAAGAGCTAGATGCTATTATTCAACTCTATGATACTTGTCCGAAATTTAAAACCGAACAATTGTATAAAAAGCATATTCACAATGAAGCCGTTGACCAAGCTAAAACATTACAACGTAGTATTGATTCTATGGTTGGTAAAGTAGGTAATTCTATTGG
>CALJMY010000033.1 GCA_937981905.1 uncultured Enterobacterales bacterium | reverse complement strand
GCGCCAAAACGTTTAATGAAGTTCACTGAAAAATTCGATCTAAACTTCACACTGCTTTCAGATGAAGATCATAGTGTGGCAGACGCTTTTGGTGTTTGGGGACTTAAAAAGTTCATGGGTAAGGAATATGATGGGATTCATCGTTTAAGTTTCTTAATTAACGAAGAAGGTGTTGTAGAGCATTTATTTAATAAATTCAAAACGAAAGAACATCATCAAGTAGTTTTAGATTATTTAAATCAGTAATTTGAATCAAACCTAAAAAAAGCCGTTAAGTCATTATAAACTTAACGGCATTTTAATAATTTTTACAAACTATCTATTTGTCTTGCCAAATCAAACTCTTTTGATGTTACAAAACTTTCAACATTACGAAGACGTAATTCAATTTGTCGAAATTGAGTTTTAACTTCTCTAAAAGCTTCACTAGGCGGTTGTCCTTGTTGCCAGACTTTAGATTTCACAGACACACTATGAGCTAATCCGCCAATATTAGGCTTAACGAGTGGCTTTTTATCAAGCATAAACCAAGCAGCAACATAAATAAGAAAAACAAACCCCGTACCACCAAGAAAGAAAGCTGATAACACGACAATACGCACTAACCACACTTCTAAATTAAAACGCTCAGCGACACCTGCACAAACCCCCGCTATTTTTCCCTGCTGAGGAATACGATAAAGTTCTTTAGTCATTTGATTATTCATTATTTAGATCTCCACTGTGGTGCCTCTGCATCTAAAATAGATTCTAGTGTTTCAATACGAATAGCCATCTTTTCAGCTTGATGGCTTAAACTAGTTAATTCTTGATACTCTTCATCGGTCAATCCTTGACTCACTTGGCGCTTACTACGGTAATGTAAAAATAACCACATTGGTGCCACAAAGATTAAAAATAATACAGTGGGTACAATAACCATCGGTACTAAATTATCATCCATTACTTACTCCTTAATTATGGTTCTGCTTATTTAAAATTCAGCTTATTTATTATTCATCTTCTTTTTTAGCGCTTCTAACTCATTACTAATTGAATCTTGAGCGGCAAGCTCTGCAAATTCATCATTAAGTGAACGGGCACCAAAATCTTGTGCCTCAACTTGTGACTCTAAATCTTCAACACGGCGCTCATATTGGTCAAACTTATCAAGTGAGCTTTGTATTTTATTTGAATCAAGTTGTTTTTTAACTTGTAAACGTGAACTTGCAGTTTCAGTGCGCAGTGCCATACTTTTTTGACGAGCACGAGCTTCATCTAATTTACTTTGTAATTGAACAATTTCGCTTTTCAATAAATTAAGCTGCTCTTCTAATTGCTCCATATCATTTGAAAGTAGGCCAGCTAGCTCTGCGCATTTTTGTTTTTCAGTCAATGCACCACGTGCTAAATCTTCACGGTCTTTATTTAATGCTAATTCAGCTTTATCTTGCCACTCAGCTTCTTGATTAGTAGCACGTGTAATACGGCGTTGTAGTTCTTTTTTCTGTGCGATTAAACTTGCTGAATTTGAACGAACCTCAACCAATGTGTCTTCCATTTCTTGGATAATTAGACGCACCATTTTTTTAGGATCTTCGGCTTTATCAAGTAATGATGTAATGTTTGAATTCACAATGTCTGCAAAACGACTAAAAATACCCATAATTTACTTCCTCTTTATCGAAAACTGCTTTTAATTATCTTATGTTATTCACGAATAATGCCAGCCTAACAAATATAAGTTAACTTACTGAAATACATTAATTTATAAAATATTATTTATATTTTACTTTCACTCTTTTTATTTGTTAGACTAAAATTTAGTTAATTAAACCAATAAAAGTGTATTCATGAGCCGTTTTGACAAAAAAGATAATTTAATTGGTCAAGCTACTAGTTTCTTAGAAGTGTTAGACCATGTATCCATCGCTGCACCTATTGATAAACCCGTATTAATTATTGGTGAACGTGGTACAGGTAAAGAATTGATAGCAGAGCGTTTACATTTCTTATCAAAACGCTGGGAATCAAATTACGTCAAACTCAATTGCGCGACATTATCTGAAAGTGTACTTGAAAGTGAATTATTCGGTCATGAATCAGGTTCATTTACAGGGGCTAATAAACGACATGAAGGACGCTTTGAAAGAGCAAATGGCGGTACCTTATTTTTAGATGAACTAGCTAATACATCATTAAATGTGCAAGAAAAACTATTGAACGTCATTGAATATGGCGAATTTGAACGTGTAGGTGGTACTCGCCCCGTTAAAACAGATGTACGTTTAATTTGTGCAACCAATGAAGATTTGCCAAGTTTAGTTGCCCAAGGGAAATTTCGCGCTGATTTACTCGATCGATTAGCTTTTGATGTTATCACCCTGCCCCCGCTTAGATATCGACAAGAAGATATTTTATTATTAAGTGAGACCTTCGCTATCAATATGGCAAGACAACTTGAATTAGAATATTTTGGTGGTTTTGGCGCTAAGGCAAAACAAATATTACTCAGTTACGACTGGCCGGGTAACATACGTGAGCTTAAAAATGTTGTGGAACGATCTTTATATCGCCATGACAATGCTGCGTTACCGCTACAAAAAATATTAATCAATCCGTTTGAATCACCTTATCGACCAACACAATCAATTGCATCATCAGTGACTCCTAATATAGAAGTTAACACTGTTAATGTAACAAAAACCGATGATGTGAATTCGAACGAAATATTAAATCTGCATTCATCACCAACATTCCCATTAGACTTTAAAACAGTAACTCAAGACTTTGAAATAGACATCATTAAACAGTCTTTAGTCAGTGCTCAATTTAGCCAAAAGAAAGCGGCACAATTGTTAGGTATTACTTATCATCAATTACGTGGTTTATTGAAGAAATATAACTTATTAGAATCGAGTTCTGATTCTGAATAGCTTTTGCGTATTTTTATATGTTTTTGCTAATTTTTACCTACTTTTATTCAAATAAAGCATAAAAACCGCCATGTAGGAGATAATACTATTGATGTTATTTCCTCTTGGCGTTACATTAGCAAATATCAATCAAAATCAGCGTATCGCCATGAAAAATTGGTTAAATTTAATTTTAAAATCGTATTTTTTTATCGCTGTAATCGCGTTGGCTGGTTGTACTCCCAATATTGATAATAATTCGCTAACGCCGGGTATCGTTTATTGTTCAGAAGGTGACCCAACATCTTTTAATCCTCAATTAACAACCAACGAAACAACAACTGATGCTTCATCTTACCAACTCTATAATCGACTTGTAGAATACTCTCCTTCATTAGGCACTATTGTTCCAGGCCTTGCTCATCGTTGGTTTATAAGTGATGACGCCACCCGATATACATTTTACTTACGAAAAAATGTTAAATTTCATAGTAATGACAATTTTACTCCGACTAGAGATTTTAATGCTGACGATGTTATTTTTAGCATAAATCGAATTATCGATTCAGCACATTCATACCATAATATATCTGGTGGTGATTATCCCTTTTTTCAACATGTTGGATTTACCGACATCATTAACAAAATAGTCAAAGTGAATGATTATATGATTACCATTCACTTAACTGAAAAAGATGCTTCATTTATCGCTAATATAGCCGCTAATTTCATGATTATTCAATCAAAAGAATATGCAGATCAATTAATAGCTCAAGATCGTATGAATGAACTAGACAATGTTCCAATTGGTACAGGTCCTTTTGTTTATGACTCTTACTTTCATAACAATCACATACGCTACAAAGCTAATTCCGATTACTGGGATGGTACTCCCGAAATTGAGCAGTTAGTTTTTAATATTACGCCTAAAAGCACGAACCGTATTGCAAAATTAATGACTGGTGATTGTGATGTATCAGCTTTACCACAATCGAGTGAAATAGATGTTATTAGAAAAAATCCTACACTTGAACTTCAAATTCAAACAGGCTTTAACATATCTTATTTAGGGTTAAATACTGAACGTGTACCATTTAATAACTTAAAAGTACGTCAGGCACTTGCTCATGCAATTAACAAAAAAGCTATTATTGAAGCTGTATATTATGGCAGTGCCACCATTGCCGATAGTATCCTTCCTCCATTATCTTGGGCTTACAATAGCTCTTTAAAACCTCATGATTATGATATTAACAGAGCGAAAGAACTACTAACACAAGCAGGTTTTAAAGATGGGTTCACTATGTCTTTATGGACAAGCCCTGAACAGCGTATATATAATCCTAACTCACAAAAAACAGCGGAATTAATACAAGGACAATTATCACTTGTTGGTATTAAGGTTGAGATAGTAAGTTTTGGATGGAATATTTTTACTTCAAAACTTAAAGATTATCAATATGACTCAGTATTAACAGGATGGACAGCCAATAATGATGACCCTGATAATTTTTTTAGGCCATTATTTAGCTGCGCAGCACTACTATCTGGAGCCAACAAAGTAAATTGGTGTGACAATGATTTTGACGAACAATTAAATAAAGCGATTGAATTTTCTGTTCAACGAAAAAGAGTACCTCATTACTTAAAAGCACAACAATCTTTAAATCAATTAATGCCATTAATTCCAATTGCACACGCGCTTCGTTTTCAAGTTAAAAATCGTAATATTGGCGGAGTATCACTTAATCCTTATGGCAGTATATCTTTTGCAAAAGCTTATCGTAAAAAACAAAAAAACAAACAGCAGGTAAAAAAATAATATGTGGTTTTATATAGCTAGGCGTATTAATTTATTTGTCTTCACAGTCGCTGTGCTTTACTTGTTAGTTTTTTTAATGATGAGTGCATTACCAGGCGATTTAGCAACAAATTTAAGCGGTGTAAAAAATCCTACAATTACTCAGACAGACATAATTGTTGAACAATATAAATTAGATAAAAGTTGGATAAATCAATATTTATCATTCATTAATCAACGAATACACGGTAATTTTGGCGTTTCTTTTAGTAATGGATCTCCTATATTTGATGAAATGTTAACACTACTACCAGCAACAATAGAGCTCTGTGTATATGCTATTTTTATTGCGTTATTAATTGGACTTCCCTTAGGAATTATTGCGGCTGTTTATTATAAAAAAACAAGTGATTCTTTTATAATAGGCGCTAGTTTAGTTGGTTATTCAATGCCTGTTTTCTGGCTTGGTGTTATTGCCATTATGTATTTTGGGTTAGACTTACAATGGCTTCCTGTCGCAGGACGGCTTAACCTCTTATATCAAGTAGACGCCGTCACTGGCTTTACCCTTTTGGATATTTATTTATCTGACATACAATACAAAAATTTAGCTTATCATGATGCATTAGCCCATTTAATTATGCCCACTCTTACATTAGCTTTAATTCCAGCAACTGTTGTAATCAGAATAACAAGAACAAGTATGCTGGAAGAGCTTAATGCTAATTATATTAAGGCTTCAAAGGCTCGTGGTGTACATCCATTTATTATCATTTTTAATCATGCGCTACCCAATGCAATCCAGCCTGTTTTATCGCAAATTAGTTTACAACTAAGCACGTTATTAACTAGCGCGATGGTAACTGAAGTAATATTTTCGTGGCCCGGCATTGGTCAATGGCTTATACAAGCAACTTATCAGCAAGATTACCCAACGATTAGTGCTGGTATTTTAATTTGTGCAGGTTTTGTTATTTTAATTTCAGTAGCTACTGATGTGATATTAATTGCCACAACCCCTCAAAGAAGGAGTGCTGTGCATGGCTCGAGCTAATAGTATTTATCAAGAAGATATAATTCCAACTCCCCTTCGCCAAGTTTGGACAAACTTTATCAGTTACCCAGTCGCAGTAATTGGTTTGTGGATTTTCATTGGGTTTCTTATATTAACGGTTATTGCGCCATTTGTTGCGCCTTATTCACCAGACTTACAACATCCTGAAGCTTTATTATTTCCACCGTCATGGCACGATGATGGCCAAGTTAGATTCTTTTTAGGCACAGATGATTTAGGCCGAGATATATTATCTAATCTATTACATGGCATAAGAACAACCTTTGGTTCGAGTCTTATTATCACTATTTGTGCTTCTATTATTGGCGTGTTTTTAGGCATTATTTCTGGTATGTCACGTGGCTTAAAATCGAGTATTCTTAACCATATTTTAGATGCGACATTAGCTATACCGTCTTTATTATTGGCCATTATTTTAGTTGCGATTAGCGGTCAAACATTAACAAATGTAATGATTGCAGTAGGCATAGCATTAGTCCCTCAATTTGTTCGAGCGACCCACACCGCCGTACACCATGAGTTATCTAGAGAATATGTTGTTGCTGCTCGATTAGATGGCGCGAATAATTTTCAAATGTTTTATAACGTTATCTTACCCAACATATTAAATGCACTTGTCGTTCAGTTCACCTTAGCAATTTCAATCGCTATAATCGATATTGCAACCTTAGGCTTTTTACGCATTGGGGCACCAGCATCAACCTCTGAATGGGGAACCATGTTAGCTGATGGTGTTGAACTTATTTTTATTGCCCCATGGAATGTAGCTTTTCCTGGTATTGCTATTTTTATGAGCGTACTGGCTGTTAATTTCATTGGATATGGACTACAACGCGCAGTAAAAGAAGGACTTGGTTAAATGCCATTATTAGATATTCGTAACCTCAGCATTGAACTAGAAAGTCCACATGGCCGTATTAGAGCTGTTGACCGTGTTAATTTATCACTTAATCCCGGAGAAATTTTAGGATTAGTGGGTGAGTCAGGGTCAGGGAAAAGTTTGGTTGCTAAAGCCATTATGGGCATTCTAAATGATAGATGGACAGTATCTGCCGATCGCTTACGTTACAATGGTGTAGATTTACTCGGCTTAAGCGCCAAAGAGCGCCGAAAACTCATGGGTAGTGAGATAGCGATGGTGTTTCAAGAACCATCATCAAGTCTTGATCCCAATGATACCGTTGGTCACCAGTTCCATGAATCTTTGCCAATGACTGAATGCAAAGAACCTTTCTATAAACGTATCAAATGGCGTAATGAACAAATTAGAGGCTTGCTGCACAAGGTTGGTATTCGCGATCATGAACGGGTATTAAAAAGTTACCCACATGAATTATCGGAAGGTATTTGTCAAAAAGTCATGATAGCTATGACCATTGCTTACAAACCAAGATTATTGATTGCCGATGAACCTACTACCGTTATTGAAGCAGGCGCTCAAGCTCAAATTTTCAAACTATTCAAGAAATTAAATCAACTCAATAACGTGTCTATTTTACTCATTACGCATGATTTACAACATGTAGAGGATTGGACCGAAACAGTCACAGTAATGTATTGCGGCCAAACAGTAGAATCAGGATACACCAAAGATATCTTTAAACAGCCATTTCACCCTTACACAATGGCCTTACTACAAAGCATGCCTCATTTTGATGATTTACTAACACATAAATCGTTATTATCAACATTGCCAGGTTCAGTACCATCATTACAACATTTACCGATTGGTTGTCGCCTTGGTCCTCGTTGCCCTAGAGCACATAAACAATGCGTTGAAACTCCTATGATGGAAAAATCTCGTGGTCATTATTTTAGCTGCCACTTCCCATTGACTGAAAGTATTGAGCCATAAATGAATACGCTATTAGAAGTTAACAATCTCACCAAGTCATTCCGCGATGGTCATCGCTGGCTAATCCCACAATATCAGCGCGCTTTAGGCCCAATTTCTTTTACACTAAAAGAACAACAAACGTTATCTGTTATTGGGAATGCAGGTTCAGGAAAAACAACATTAGCTCGAATTTTAGTCGGTGCAGAACAACGAACTTCAGGTGAAATAATTCTTGAAGGTGAGCAACTAGAAAGTAAAAATCATATACAGCGTTGTCGTGCAATTAGAATGATTTTTCAAGACGCTAATACCAGTTTAAATCCTCGTATGCGTATAGGTAACTTACTAGAAGAACCATTAAAATTTACAACCGATATGTCAGCTAAAGAACGCGAACAAATCGTTTACGAAAAGTTACGTCAAGTAGGTTTATTGCCTGAACACGCTCATTTTTATCCACACATGATTTCCGGTGGTCAAAAACAAAGAATAGCAGTAGCACGAGCACTAATGCTTGACCCACATATTATTGTAGCTGATGAAGCATTATCAGTACTTGATATGTCTGTTCGCTCTCAAATAATTAATTTATTACTACGCCTACAAAGAGAGATGGGATTATCTTATATTTTCGTATCGCATAATATTCATGTTGTTCGCCATATTAGTGATAAAGTCATGGTTCTAGATCAGGGTTGTGTTATTGAGATGGGCGATACCGAACAAGTATTTAAACACCCAAAACACGACCAAACTAGAAAATTGTTATATACTCTCGGCCAATAAAATTAGTCAAAGAGTTTTTAACATGCCAAAAGCTAGTGCAGTACATATTCTCGTCAAAACTGAACAAGAAGCTGAAAAGCTAAAACAATTATTATCAAAAGGGGCGAGTTTTTCAGATCTTGCTAAAAAACATTCAACTTGCCCATCGGGTAAGAAAGGCGGTAACTTAGGTGAATTTACACCGGGTCAAATGGTAAAAGCATTTGATAATGTTGTATTTAAAAAGCCAATTTTAGAAGTTCACGGGCCTGTTAGAACTCAATTTGGTTTCCATCTGATTAAAACGTTGTATCGCTCTTAATAGTCATTTCATAATAATTATTATATAGCTTTAATAAAAGTAGATACAAAAAAGCAGAACGATTAAGTTCTGCTTTTTTTTAATCATTTTAAAATAGATATTACTATTTTTCTGTGCCGTAAATCTTTACTTCAGTAATGCTAATCCAGTCACTGCTCGTACTATTTGATTGTCCTTTAATACGTATTTGTTGAGCATCAAGATTACTAATATCATAAACTTCAATACCAATTGATTTACCGGAACTAACGTTGTCGTAAACCTTTGTCCAAACCCCACTAATTCCTGAACGCGCATATATTTCAAATGTATGAGTGCGAGAATCGCCTTGTCCCCAAGCAATACCTACTTCTGTCACGTTTTTTGTTTTATCTAATTGAATGGTTAAATTAACAGCTTTACTATTATTTTCAGCAGCCCAACGCGATGACCAGTCTGTACTTCCATCAATCACCTTACTAGGCGGAAAGTTATGATGACTAGTACCATCATCAAAAGCACTATGAATAGCTAACTCATTATTAATGGTTTCTAACGTTACAGGCTTTTTACTTTCACGCTTCGTCGTTGAAATACCGTAGATTTCAACTTCTTTAATATCAGTCCAATTAGTATCAGCACTATTAGAAAACGTTTTGATACGCACTTCTTGAGCGTCTATGTCGGTAATATTATAAACTTCAATACTAGATGTTATACCAGTGGATACATCGTCATATACTTTTGTCCAACTCTCACCAATTACTTTACGAGCCCATATTTCAAAAGTAAAAACACGCTCGCCCCCGCGTCCCCAAGAAATGCCAACTTCAGTAACTTTTTGAATAGAACCAAGATCGAGTTTTAAATTAACAGGGGAACCAGATGCAGCCCAACGAGAAGACCAATGTAGGCTAGCATCAATAGTATTTGATGCTGGGTAATTTCTATGACCATGACCAGAATCAGTCGCATTATGAATAGCAAGTGTTGCAGCATCAGCACAAACAGCTAATAAAGCAATGACAACTAATACTATTATTTTGAATATATTCATTGTTCTCTCATACAATATCTTATTCTGGCTAGACTATTAAAAGTCACTTCAAGCTTCGAATTAACCTTATATAATATATTATATAGCAAAAAAACATTATTTAACATAAATTCAACACATAATTAACAGTTGGTTTTATCAAAAAAATCAGCAAGATAATTAATTTATATAAATATAAGTTAAGTATTTACAAGTTATTAATTAACATTAAGAATTAATTTTTTTAATAGTAAATAATAGATATTTTCAAACGAATAATTATGAATTTAGCCCTAATAAAAAGCGACGATTAAATATAAGAACATTGTTGCAGAATATAATTTTGAAGCAGGTTGCTGACTTGTTTTTTCGGCGTACAAGAGATTTGTTGCATGAGTGATAATGGAATATTTTTAATATGATATTGCGTAGTCACTTTATCTAAAATGGCTACCCACAATTTTGCCGTCATTTGGGCATCAAATAATGCCCGATGAAAACTTCCATCGCCAGATAACTCAAGATAACTCACTAAGTTGCCTAAACTATGACTTGGTGCGTCTAAAAACAAACGTCGTGAGGCTAATAAAGAACACGTAAATTCACCACTGTAATGACGATTGATTAAACTGAGTTCATGCTCAAGAAATTTTTGGTCAAAAGAAGCATTATGTGCAAGTAAATTGTCGTCACCAATAAAGTCACAAAAATCACTCATCACTTCACTACAAGGCTTAGCATCAGCTAACATTTCATTAGTAATACCAGTGTAATCTTCTATAAATGCCGTGATATGCTTTCCTGGATTCATTAATGCTTGAAACTGTTCAGTGATAACACCATCGACAATTCTTACAGCGCCAATTTCAATAGCTCTGTCGCCTTTTTCGGGTGATAAACCTGTGGTTTCAAAATCTAATACAACTAATGAATTGGCCAGCTTATGCGGCATATTTTTATACTCTTTATTATGTAAATTATATTGTTACAAAGAAAACTGTTAATTAATACCTCAAATTCACAGTATCTATTTGGAATGTTATCTTTTTCATTGATATATTAAACTTTACAAGCTTTATAAAGAGTAACAAATAAATGTTCACAATTAAAAGAAACATGCTCGCTATTATATTTTCGATTTTATTACCAATTACGTCATTCGCCAACATATATCATTCACAGCCAATATCTCATCAAGAAACATTACGTGGCAGTATTACACCAGAGCGTCAGTGGTGGGATTTAAAACATTATCACTTATCTGTAGCTGTTAATCCTCAGAAACGTTATTTATCTGGCACTAACGTGATGACTTACACAGTACTTTCAACGAATGAATTAGTAAAGCATCAACGTTTACAAATAGAACTTCAATCACCAATGGTACTAGGTAAGGTCACGCAAAATGGTAAAATCCTTAATGTGGAGCAAGATGGCTACACATATTTCATTGAAACAATAACACCTCAAGTTATTGGCCAAGAATATACCATAACCATGGAATTTAATGGCAAACCTCAAGTAGCAAAACGCCCACCGTGGGATGGCGGCATAACATGGAAAACTGATAGTAACGACAAACCGTTTATCGCTACATCGAATCAAGGTAATGGCGCTAGCATCTGGTGGCCAAACAAAGACCACCCTTATGACGAACCAGATAATGGTATTGATCTATCAGTTGAAGTGCCTGAAACACTCATGAACATTTCTAATGGTCGCCTAATTGCTATCGACGACCATAAAGACCGCCAAACTAAAACATTTCACTGGAAAGTTATTAACCCAATTAACAACTACGCCATTAGTTTAAATATTGGTGATTACGTCCATTTTGCAGAAAAATACGCTGGTGAAAACGGCACACTTGATATGGAATATTTTGTATTACGAGAAAATATAGTCAAAGCAAAAAAACAATTTAGAGATGTTAAACGCACTATGCAAGCGTTTGAATATTGGTTTGGCCCCTACCCTTTTTATGAAGACAGCTACAAACTTATTGAAGTGCCCTACCTTGGTATGGAACATCAAAGCGGGGTAACTTACGGCAACGGTTATAAAAATGGATATAAAGGACGCGATCGTAGTGAAACCGGCTGGGGATTAAAATTTGATTTCATTATTATTCATGAGTCAGGTCATGAATGGTTTGCGAACAATCTAACAAACAAAGACGTGGCAGATATGTGGATTCATGAGAGTTTCACTAGTTATGCTGAAAATCTATTTGTTGAGTATCATTATGGCAAAGCTGCTGGCGATGAATACATTCGTGGTAAACGCATTAATATTGCCAATGACAAACCTATAATTGGTGATTACAACGCCGACAGAAATGGCTCAAGCGACATGTATGATAAAGGCGCAAACATGCTTCATACCATTCGCCAAATTATTGATAACGATGTCTTATGGCGTGATATTTTACGTGGACTTGGTAAAGACTTTTATCATCAGGTAGTCACAACAAAGCAAATTGAACAATACATCATTGATAAATCGGGCAAAGACTTAACGACAATATTTGATCAATACCTGCGAGATTATCGTCTTCCTCGTCTTGAATATTTTGTTAAAAATAAAACAATCAAAGTGCGTTGGGCTAATACTATTAAAACTTTTGCCATGCCAATTAAAGTCGCTATCGGTGGAAAAATACAGTGGATCACACCGACAACGCAATGGGAAAAGTTACCAGTAAATACCAAGTTAGCCACAAAGACTAAAATAGCTAATCCAACATTTGTGGTTGATAAAGATTTTTATGTATCAACGCTAAATGTTTTAGGCAATAACTAAAATATTTAGGCCAATATACAACCTATTTAATCTCGGCAACTCCACCAGCGAATCTACTCTGTAGGTTCGTTATCTCATTGCTCATCAGTAGGGATAGTATCTAGCGTTAATCACCGTTACACTAACCTTAATTTCTTATTTGTTTTAAAGGTTTTCTGTGACTAAATTGCTTGCTCCCATTGCTAAAAGAATCCCCCATTCCCTAATAAATCATAACGATGAACGTATCGACAACTACTATTGGATGCGTGATGACAAGCGACAAGACAAAGAAATTCTAGCGCATTTAACCGCTGAAAATGATTATTGCAATGCGACACTTGCGCCGCAAGAAGTACTAAAAAATGAATTATTTGAAGAACTAAAAGCCCGCATCACCAAAGACGACAACACTGTTCCCGTAAAAGATGGCAACTATTGGTATCACAGCGAAATTAGCGGCGCTGAAGAACATTCACGTTATTACCGTGCAGACGACAGTGCAGGTAAAAATAAACAATTATTACTTGATGTAAATGTATTATCTGCTGCGCATGACCATTTTGAATTAGGTGATATGTCGATTAGCCCTAGCGATGAATTCCTAAGTTATTCATCAGACTTAGACGGTCGCCGCATTTATTCAATCTTCTTTAAAAACTTAACGACTGCCGAATTAATTACAGACACGTTAATTAATACCGAAGGTCAAATTGTTTGGAGCAACGATAACAAAACAGTGTTCTACGTTAAAAAAGACACCCAAACATTACTCGGCACTCAAGTATTCAGACACGTTATAGGCACCAGCCAAGACGACGACGTGATGGTTTATGAAGAGGCAGACCATAGTTTTTACATGAGTTTAAGTAAAAGCCGCGACGAGTCACTTATATTTATCAATCTTGAAGCGACAGAAGCGTCAGACACTTGGTTTATTGATGCTAATGAGCCAGACAGTGAATTCAATCAACTGATTGATTGCCTTGGTAGTGAATACGATGATGAGCTTGAAGGTGAATTAGAAAGCAACCTAGAAAATCAAGAACTTGACGGTGAAGCTTTTGAAGAAGAGTTTGACGAAGAAGACGATTTTGTAGGTCATGAGTATAGCGTCGACAAACTCGGCGATACGTTCTACATCGTTTCAAACGACAATGCTAAAAACTTCAAAGTCATGACCGCTACCAAAGATACTATTTACGATGTATCACAATGGGAAACTCTTATTGCGCATCGCGATGACGTATTAATTGAAGATCTAGAATTATTTAATGATTACCTAATTGTTGTTGAACGTGAAATGGGACAAATTCGTTTTGTTATCCATCCTAAAAACGGCGACAGCTACCCAATTAATTTTGACGATCCATGTTACTACGCCTGCCTTGCCGACAACCCAGAGCCAAACTCAAGCAATGCGCGTATCTACTACTCATCATTAACCACACCGGGTTCATTATTCGAAGTCGATTTAGCGACTATTGAACGTACACTTCTTAAATCACAAAAAGTATTGGGTGATTTCAACCGCGACAACTACGCTTCACAACGTATTTTTGTAACTAGCCGCGATAATACCCAAATCCCAGTATCATTGGTTTATAACAAAGCCTTATTCAAACAAGACGGCACCAACCCATTATTACAATACGGTTATGGCGCTTATGGATTAACGATTGATCCAAGCTTTAGCCCACACACATTAAGCTTACTAGATCGCGGTTTTGTTTACGCCATCAGCCACATTCGCGGCAGTGAAATGCTTGGCCGAGCGTGGTATGAAAACGGTAAAAAAGCTCACAAGCAAAACACTTTTAATGATTTTATTGATGTGAGTAAATCATTAGTCAGCCAAAAATATGCGCACCCTGCAAAATTATTTGCTAGCGGCGGCAGTGCTGGCGGTTTGTTAATGGGCGCTGTTATCAACCAAGCACCAGAACTTTATCGCGGCGTTGGCGCGCACGTGCCATTTGTTGACGCACTCACCACAATGCTTGACGAAACTATTCCGCTAACGACTAATGAATATGACGAATGGGGTAATCCAAACGAATTAGCCGCTTATGAAGCTATTAAAGCCTATTCACCAATGGACAACGTTGCCACGCAAGACTATCCAAACTTATTAGTCACTACGGGGTTACACGATTCTCAAGTTCAATATTTTGAGCCAATGAAATGGGTTGCCAAATTACGTGAATTTAAAACTAACGATAATTTACTAGTATTTAAAACAGATATGGAAAGTGGCCATGCAGGTGCGTCTGGTCGCTTTAAAAGCTTGGAAGAAAAAGCGTTAGAAATGGCATTTTTTATTAGCTTGGCTGATTAATTAGTTAACTATTTTCGCTTAATTAAACTAGTTTAAAACAATAAAGGCTTCATGAAAATGAGGCCTTTTTGTTATGTGATTACTTTTAGGTTTAACTGTTTTGTAAACTTTTAGTTTAATGATTACAAAAGCTTTATAAATCAGTTATATTTTTATATCTGTCCAATATCTAATTAAAAAAGGACAAAATACAGTTGGCTGTTTTCGTTCCTCAACATTTTAGCCAACAATATTTAGCCTGTTAACAGGCCTTAGGTGTACTCAATAATGATGCGCTTAATTAATAATCTTATTCCCACAAAATTAAGTAGATTAAATGAAAGATTTTTTTGGATGGGTTTTAGTTGTAACTAGGCGGTATTCCTCTTATTCCGAAGCTTCTAGAACAAAGAGAGGAATTTACGCTTTATGCATGTTTTTAAATTTATATTTAGCAGGATTTCTTTTAAGTGCTTTAGTTGTTTCTAACCGAATAGGCCTGTTAGACTTATTCAAGGAATATATAACAGGCGATACTTTTGTTAACATTTTTATGGGTGTTTATTTTTTAGTAAGTTTCTTTACTTTATTTGCTTTGAAACGGACATATAAAGATGACGTAATTTCTTTTTATATCAATAAATATGCACCAAAAAATAAGCAAGAAGGTAAAAATCAAATATTATTAGTATGCTTGTTTTTAATAGGTGGACCAGCTTGTTTGTTTTTACCGAAGATTATTATCTAATGTCAAAGTACACCTATCAAGG
>CALJMY010000032.1 GCA_937981905.1 uncultured Enterobacterales bacterium | reverse complement strand
GATATAAGATAAGCCGTTAAGTAAACATCATGTCGTTGCCAATCTTTAATCGGGATTTCAACATTGTTTAATCCTTTAGTTAACGTGACTTGTTGCTGCCATAATAAATCGTCTGATTCGAGTCTAAGCCATGCTTGTCCTGCATAAGGAGAGTCTATTTTTACTTTGGCAATATCACCACCATTATACGCGGCTTTATCTAACGCAAGGTCGATTTGATCTGGACGTACAGCGCCATTATTGTTTTGCGACCAGCGCCAATACCATTGTTCACCTGCATCAAAAAATAATCGTGAAACCGTATTGTCTTTAGTCGATTTTATTTCTAATTCATATTCACCCCATTCAACAGGGGCTGAAATGGTGAGAGGTTTATCATCTGATAGCGTAAGTGATTTTTGCCATACAGGATAGACGTTACTACGATGATGACGTTGCCAACCACCTTGGTTACTATGTTCCCAATAATATTCTTTATAATGACGAATTAAACTCACCATTATGTTGTCACTAGCCAAATTACCGTCTACATCACTACGCACAATATCAAAAGTTACGTTGGTTTCTCTGTCACTGGTTAAATCGTCAAAATGAGGTTTTATACCGAGCATTTCTTTGTGTGGCCACCACAATTTATTGAATTGCTTAGTGACTTTACGTCCACCTTTTTCATATAAGTAAGCAAAGCCATTTAGTGTTAATGCTTGATTATATGTGCTCCAACGATCTTCAAGAGGTAATGACCCTTTTCCATCGTTATCAAGGGTGATTTTATCAATGTTATAGCTATCGAGAATGCCCTGTGATTTATACTCACCAAAGTAAAACTCTGGTAATGATGTTATGGCTTTATTAGTTGTTTTTAATTGTAATAGCCCTTCGACTTTATGGTTACTCGCTGGTGAACCATATAGAAATAATCCTGTTAGAGGTTGTTCACTATTACCTGAAATTGTTAATGGGATTTCTGAATTATCGAGCTTAATTTCAAGACGTTGTGGCATGAAATCTTCAACACTAAAGTCATGATTGAAATATTGACTAGCAAGCTTAAAGTTAAGCTGATAATGACCTGTTAATCCATCGACACTTAGCTGGTGGTCAAATTGATACAATCCGTTGTCAGATTTTAATATTGTTGTTTTTACAACATTGCCATTAGGATCGCTTAGTTCAGCTTTTAATGACACGTCTTGAGTTCGTCGGCCATCTTGATTGCGCAATAGAGCATAGTAAGTAAGACTCTCACCACGGCGATACAAGTCACGAGCACCAAAGACAAATAAATCTAATTGAGTATTAACGCGGCCACTAGAATTAAAATCATTTAAATTAAGTGATTGTGACTGGTTAATATTGATAGCGGTAAAATCTGTATCGAGAGTGAATGTGACTAAAGCTAGATTATTTGCTTTTGATATTTTAACTTGTCCTAACGTATCGGTTAGTTGTGTTTTATTGAGGCTTTTATATTGACGGTCAAACATCCCTACAGAAACATTTTCAACACTCTTACCACTACTTTGGTTCATTACCGTTACTAAATAATGATTTTTGTATTCACGGATTTCATGGCCTAATTGGCTGACTGTAAATCGAGAAATTTGGTAGCTTTCATAGTTTTGAGGGGTACGCATTATCGCAATATAAATACCGGGTTTAGCTAATTCATCAATGTGACTTGTTTTTAATATACGTTGTATTTTTTGGTTTTTATTAGATTTTGTCTCATATTTTTGGGTGCTGACTAACGTGCCATTTTTTGCAGTATATTCAAGATTCCATGCATATTGTTTGTTATTAGAACTATGACTCAGAACATCTGAATAATAGTCTGTATTCATACGGTAATAATCGACTTCTACCCAAGGAACATTAACAGCAATAATTGGCAAACCATCACTAAACTGAGGATTTAATATCGAACCTTGTTGTAGAAAAGAAGCTGAAGGGCTAACACTTGGACTTGTAAATGTTTTTTGATTAGGCGCTGTTAACAAGGTCTTATCTTTACTTGTTAGTGAGGCAGATACTACGATTGTATATTTAGTATCTGGTTCTATATTAACGTAATAAGCATTAATGCCATCGTTATCGAGTTGCCACGCGCCTCGCATTAAACCTTGTGGGTTACTTAAGGAAAAATATTGATTAATATTTAATGTGCTGGCAACAGGTTTAGAAAACATGACCCACGCTGCTGGTTGCCCTTTAAATTCTCGATAACCACTATTGATGACAGAAAACTGTTGAATGGCTGAATAATCTGAAGACGATTTATTAATAGGAGGTGCAATTGAAGGTGCAGTACTTTGTTTGTCGTCACATGCCATTAATATTAATAAAAGCGTGAGTATAAATATCCGTTTCATGATTATTCCGTCAATGGTTGCCGTTTAGGAACTATAGCGTAAACGGCTTCTTCTGAATGTTTGGTGAATGAATGTATTGAGATTGTTATTTTTAAATGGACAAATAACTTGCGCTGCTAGGTGGTTGGCCAAACAACTCCATCGCTGCTTGCATTTTATCGATGGGGAAATTAGCGAGAGATAATTGATGTGATGCGACATCTTGCCATTTTTCAATGACGATGAACTTTTCTTCACTATCTTGATGACGAAGAACCTCACAAGAAATATTACCTGCTGAGTTTGTAATATAAAGAATAAGAGATTGTAAGAAAGTTGATAATTCTTCACATTTGCCATCGGCGGCACTGAAATTATTGATACGAGTAATCGACATTACTATTCCTTGTAAATGTAACTAGTTATTTTTTGTTGGATAGTATTGCTAATAACGTTAATTATTGGCAATACTTATTTGATACGTGCGTTTTCTGAAGATGACTGCTATTTAATAATGTGGTGGTGGCGGCTCTGGAGCTTGTGAACCTTCTGGTGTTTGAGACATTTCACCTATTTTACTAGCAACATATTCTAATTGTGTACGTTGTCTGTCGATTAATTCATTCAATAAGGCGATTTCATCGCTTAAACTATCGATGGTGTCTTCTTGAAAGGCGACTTTCATTTCTAAATCGATAAGACGTTGTTCTACATTACTCATTATTCTTTCCTAGTGACCACTGCCTAATTCCCAGAATTCGGCATAACCTGAACTACTTTCAGTCACCAGTTTACCTGATGTTGTCTCACTTATCGCAAAAATTACTGAACTAACAGGACGAGAGTCTTTTCTTGGTGTCACTGACCACTGTTCAAGTTTTTTTCCTGTTTGAGTACTCCAACGATTGAGTAAACGGCCAGGGCTACCAGTATAAAGTTGGCTAGAATCATTAGAAAAAGTGACAGCGCTAAAAATTCTAGAACGTGATGGATATTGTAATCTACTCACTTCTTTACCTGTTTTTATATCCCAAATAGATGACTGACGTTGACTACCTGCGCTGAATGCATATTTCCCTGATTTATCTAACGCGACTTTAGTAACACGCGTTGGATGAATAAAACGATGGATCACTTGCGCCGTTTTAGTGTCCCAGAATAAAGCCGTATAATCGCTGCTACCAGTGAGTGCATACCGACCATTTGGTGACATAGCAACGCTGTTTATCTTTTCGTTATGCCCTAAAAACTCAATACGACGACCAGTAAAAATATTAACATGAACAACAACGCCATTAACCTTACCAATCAGTAGGTTACCATTGTCAGCAATGGTGATGTCACGTATGGTTGATTCACGTACTTTAGTATAGGTTAACGATTTTCCTGTTTCAATTTCCCATACCACAAAAGAATCTTTGTCAGCAGAAAGGGCATATTTATTATTAGGGGATATAGCCGTAAATAATACTAAATTTTCGCTACCTTGCTTCCAACGATATTTTTGAGCATTGGTTTTTAAATCCCATAAAATAAGCTCATTAAAGCTCGAAGAAACTAAGGCTAAGCTGCCATCTTGTGAAATAGCCGAGGCTAATGCGCCATCAGTTGCATGTTCCCATTTTTTAAAAGGTTCATCTGAATTACTACAAGCAGCAAGGGTCAATAATACGCAGATTAATAATATCCGTTGAAACATGAACTTTTACTCATTTTAGTTATCTACAGATGAAGTATATGTAGGTATATTGTCGATAATAGGGCTCAAATGCAGCGCAATCAACAATTATCTCGTTAAAAAGCTTGTAAAAACTGCCATAGTTATGGCATAAACATCATCACTAAAAATAATATTAAAGAGATTATGGTCGTTTATAACGGTCTGTAATCTTTCCAAAGGAAGTTTAATGAACAAGATCTTAAAAGTATCTGCTATCGCTGCTGCATTATTCTCAGTAGCTGCATGTAATCAAGAGCAAGCTGCTGAAACAGCTACAGCAACTGCACCAGTTGTTGAAATGAAAACTGATGATGAAAAAGCGGCTTATGCTATTGGTGTTTCATTTGCAAATTACGTGAATCAAAGTTTGTTGAAATCATCTGAAATGGGCGTAGTTGCTGATAAAGAATTAATTATTACAGGTTTTAGCGATACAATTAATGGTGCAGCGCTTCTTAACGAAGAAGAAGTGAAAACGGCATTAGTAGCATTTGATAAAAAAATGAAAGAATCTCAAGCACTTAAAATCGCTGCTATTGAAAAAGAATTTTTTGATGAAAACGCTAAAAAAGAAGGCGTTATCACTACAGCTTCTGGTCTTCAATACGAAGTAGTTACTGCTGGTGAGGGCGAGAAACCAACAGCGGCAGACACGGTTACTGTTCATTATACTGGTACATTAATCGATGGCACTACATTCGATAGTTCAATTGAACGTGGTGAGCCAATTTCTTTCCCACTAAATGGTGTTATTGCTGGTTGGACTGAAGGTGTTCAATTAATGAGCCCTGGTTCTACTTACAAATTTGCTATCCCGTCTGCACTAGGTTACGGCGCAAGAGATGGCGGACCGATTCCTCCTAACTCTATTTTGTTATTTGAAGTTCAATTGATTTCAGTTGAAAAAATGACAGCACCAGTAGATACTCCAGCGGTTGAAGAAGCACCTGCTAAATAAAATATTTTATTCAGTAGAATAAAGTTAGAGTAGAGACAAAAAATCCGATGAATTGCTTCATCGGATTTTTTTATGTTTACTTGTTAATTTAAAGTGAGAAAATTAACCACAACATTTTTTATATTTTTTACCACTATCACACGAACAAGGATCGTTACGACCTGGTGTAACTTCAAAAGTTGTTGTACTTGGCGTTTCAGTAATGGCTGTTAATTCATTAATATTTTCTTCGACAGCTTCATCAATCGTGATATTTGCTGCTAAGTCGTGTTCTGTGAGTAATAGCTTAACAGCGACTTTACGTTCTTGTGTATTAACAATCAGTGTTAAGGGATTTTCTTGAGTGCCTAATTTTGCATTACGGTTCTTTTTAAATCCTGATTTCACATGGTTTTTCCGCGTATGTATACGGCCTTTGTAATATAAATCATGCATGTAAAAATCCTCAACTCTAAATAATTAAACAGCGCTCTGCGCAAATAAGGGCGCTATTATCCCACGTTTCCTTTAGGATGGAATGTTTAAATGTAAATATGTTTATTTCCAATAAAACTAAATAAATATAATCTTACAAAATCGTCGTAATTAATGATCATTTGTGAGTATTTGAGGTAGGTACAATGCTATATTTAAAGAATACATTTTGCAGTGAGTTACTCTCACAATGAAAAATACTAAAGAACATTATGGCTATATGACGATTACTATTCATTGGCTTGTTGCAGTGATTATATTCGGATTATTTGGTTTAGGGTTTTGGATGGTTGATTTAGGGTACTATGATCCTTGGTACCAAGACGGTCCTGATTTACATCAAAGTATAGGCATTATTCTAGCTATTATCATGGTTATTCGTGTGTTGTTAAAGTACTTTCAAGTAGCTCCTCAACCACTGGCTAATCATAGTGATTTTGAAAAGAAAGTAGGATACGCAGTTCACTTAATTTTATATTTTTTAATATTTTTTATCATGGCAACTGGATATTTAATATCAACAGCAGATGGACGTGACATCAATGTATTCGGCATATTTAATGTACCCAGCATGGGTACGTTATTTGTTGACCAAGATGATATAGCTGGATTTTTACATAAATATGCCGCCTATAGCGTTATGTTTGCAGTATTATTACATGCGGCTGCCGCGATTAAACATCATGTTATCGGTAAAGATAACACCCTCAAACGAATGCTTGGATACAGGCAAAAATAAACAAAGAGAGATTTTTATGAAAAAGTTACTTTTAGCCTCTGCACTTGCAAGCACTGTTTTCTTAA
>CALJMY010000031.1 GCA_937981905.1 uncultured Enterobacterales bacterium | reverse complement strand
AATGCTATTCAAGCTAAACCATCTGGATTATTAATGCATTTGACTGCAAAACGTCATGCTGATAATGAGGTAGAAATATCGTTGATTGATAACGGTCCAGGTATTTCAGTTGAACAGCAACAAAAAGTGTTTGAACCATTCTTTACAACAAGAGCACAAGGGACAGGGTTAGGGTTAGCGGTTGTACAGTCGGTCGCTAAATCACACAACGGTCAACTGACTTTATTATCTAAACAGGGCCATGGCTCTTGTTTTTCACTTATTTTACCACTGCATCGTGAAGCAGCTGTTGTTATGCAACATGCTGTTGCAGGTTAATATAATCATAATTGATTGGAGAATATTATGAATCCCCATAAAATATTAGTTGTAGAAGATGATGCAGGTTTACGTGAAGCCTTGGTTGATACGTTATTACTTGCAGGTTATGAATGTGTTGAATGTGCAAGCGGTGAAGAAGCATTATTAACATTGAAAAAAGTTAATGTTTCTATGGTCGTTTCTGATGTACAAATGGGCGGAATGTCTGGTTTGTCGTTATTACGTAGTATTAAATTAAAATGGCCTGAACTGCCAATGTTATTAATGACAGCGTTCGCAACTATTGATGATGCTGTTAGTGCGATGCGAGACGGTGCTTCTGATTACATGGCAAAACCATTTGCTCCGGAAGTGTTGTTAAACTTAGTTAGTCGTTACTTACCTGTACCTACTATTGATTCAAATGATCCTATTATTGGTGATGAAAAATCTTTTGCATTATTAGCACTTGCTAAAAAAGTAGCAAAAAGTGATGCATCAGTCATGATTAGTGGACCATCTGGTTCTGGTAAAGAAGTACTTAGTCAATATATTCATAATCAGTCTAAACGTAGCGATAAACCTTTTGTTGCTATTAATTGCGCCGCTATTCCTGAGAATATGTTGGAGTCAACATTATTTGGTTATGAAAAAGGCGCTTTTACTGGTGCACTTCAAGCTTGTCCCGGCAAATTCGAGCAAGCGCAGGGTGGTACTATCTTGCTTGATGAAATCACTGAAATGGATATTGGTTTACAAGCTAAACTATTACGTGTTTTACAAGAGAAAGAAGTTGAACGATTAGGTTCACGTAAAACAATCAAACTTGATGTTCGTGTCTTAGCTACGTCAAACAGAGATTTGCGTCATAGTGTTGCCAACAAAGAATTTCGTGAAGATTTATATTACCGATTAAACGTCTTTCCTTTATGCTGGCCTAAACTTAAAGATAGATCGGGTGACATTATTCCACTTGCACAATTTTTATTAACACGTCATTGGTCTGAGAGCACACAAGTCCCTGCTTTATCAAATGATGCAAAAGTGATGTTACAACAACATTCTTGGCCTGGTAATGTACGTGAACTTGATAATGTAATTCAACGTGCATTAATTTTGTCTGATAGTGATGAAATAACAGCGCAAGATCTTATTATTGAACATTTAGATAATGTTGATAATAAAGATACAGTTAATGCTACTACTAATAAATCATCTGTTGATGAAACAACTAACATGACTGATACGTCATCACCAGTGTCACCAAATGTGACTTCGGGCAATGATTTATTGGGTAATGAATTAAAACAACAAGAAAATCAAATTATTATTGATACGTTGGCTTCATGCCATGGCTCGAGAAAAGCAGTTGCTGAAAAATTAGGTATTAGTCCGAGAACTTTACGTTATAAACTCGCTAAGATTAGAGAACAAGGTATTGCATTACCCGCCTAATAGATTTTACATCTAAAATAAAATTCATATAACTAATTGTTTAATCGATTGAATATTTATATTCAATCGATTTTTTCGTGCTTAAATTTTATTGGCAAGGTTATTGCTATTAATCAAGTAACTCACTTAATTGACAATTTTTTGTCACAGATTAATAACGGAAGAAATGCCCATGAATATTAACGCAAACTCAATGTTTAATGACATGCAAAGCATGATTGCTAAAACACAAATGCAAACGCCTAATATCACAGCAATTCCTACTAATACGTCTGATACAACTAAAGTGGGCGCGACATCTGGTAGTGATTTTTCTGCAATGCTAAAAAATGCTGTTGATAATGTGAATAGTATTCAAAAAAATGTAGGTGTGACGCAAAAAGCCGTTGAAATGGGCGACCCATCAGTGAGTCTTGCAGATGCTATGATCGCTAGTCAGAAGGCGGGAGTTGCATTTAATGCGACGGTTGAAGTACGTAATAAATTTGTTGAAGCTTATAAAGAGATAATGAGCATGCCAGTTTAATAAATTTTGTTAGGTAATGTCTTTTAAATTATGACATTATATAGCTAATAGATAGTGTATTAGCACCAATCAAAAGATAAAGGTATTCCTGTGGCGCAAGCAAGTGAATCAACAGACATTATAGTTTCGGATGATAATAATCCTATCACAAATTCATCATCGCTTGATGAGCCAAAATCAAGTCCATTCTCTGGATTAGGCGATGGTGACACCATGCGCCAAATAATCATGGTTGTTGCGTTAACTGTTTGTTTGGCAATTGCCGTTATGGTAATTATTTGGGCACAAGAACCTGAATATCGTCCTATGGGGACAATGAATACAGAAGAATTTACTACAACGTTAGATTTCCTCGATCAAAATAAATTCGAATATAAAACTGAAGGTCGTGAAATTCTTGTTATTCAAGAAGATTACCCAAAAATAAAATTAGCTTTAGTTCGTGCTGGCATGGATAGCGCGCCTGAAAATGGCGACGAAATCCTAATGAAAGATATGGGATTTGGTGTTTCACAACGGCTCGAACGTGAACGATTAAAACATAGCCGTGAACGTCAGCTTGCTAGTGCTATTAGTGAGCTTAAAAATGTATCAAGAACACGTGTATTACTTGCTATTCCTAAAGAGAATGTTTTTTCTAGACGCGATAAAAAAGCCAGTGCAACAGTTGTTGTAACTTTAAATAGAGGGCGTCAATTAGGACAAGGTGAGATTGATGCTATTGTTGATATTGTTGCATCAGCCGTTCCGTCTTTAGAACCAGGCCGTGTTTCTATAGCAGATCAATCAGGCCGTTCATTAAAATCTGGTAATGAAGACCCGTCAAGTATTCGTAATCGTAAAGAATTTGAGCAAGAAAAGAAGCAAGAAAATGCTTATCTCGATAAAATAGATTCAATCTTAATTCCAGTTGTGGGTATCGGTAATTATACAGCGCAAGTTGATGTGTCAATGGACTTTACTGCCATTGAAGAAACGCAACAACGTTATAATCCTGATTTACCTGCTATTCGAAGTGAACGTACTTCTGAAAATAGTAATACTGGTAATATTATCAGTGGAGTTGTTGGTGCATTAAGTAATCAACCGCCATTAGAGTCTGAAATTCCACAAGAAGTTAGTGAATTAAATGTCGGAGATAAAACATCTACTAGTAATGGTCGCTTCCAAAAAGAAGCAACTCGTAATTTTGAGTTAGACACAACCATTAGCCATATCCGTCAACAAGTTGGTGTTATCAAACGTGTCAGTGTATCTGTTGCGCTTGATTATAAAACGTTACCTGCCGTTGAAGGTGGTGAAAGCACACAAACACCAAGAACCGCAGCAGAACTGGCTAATATCACACGCTTACTTCAAGGGAGTATTGGTTATAGCCAAAGTCGCGGTGACATGTTGGAAGTTGTGACAACACCTTTTTATCAAGAAGATATTGCTGAGTTAGAAGCACCTCCAACATGGGAACAACCATGGTTTCTTAAGTTAGCTAAATTAGGTATTGGTGGTTTAATTATTCTTGCAATTATTATTTTCTTAGTTCGTCCTATGTTACATCGTCTTATCTATCCAGATGTTGAAGATGAGCTTGATACCATGAATGAAAACGAATTAGCTGACTTTGACGATCAATTCGCTTCAGACACCGTTGATATGTTGGCTGCGTCAGATAGCGATTATAGTTATGCTGATGATGGTTCAATTAAAATCCCAGAATTACGTAAAGAAGATGATTTATTAAAAGCTGTTCGTGCACTTGTTGCTAACGAACCTGATTTATCAATTCAAGTTGTTAAAAATTGGCTATATATGGATACTAAAGGATAAAAAATGCCTGATGAAGTAGCTACACAAGAAGAAGGTAAAGATACGTTTGATATTAGTGGCCTTAAAGGAATTGAACGTACAGCATTGTTATTATTAAGTTTAAAAGAAGAAGATGCTGCTAGTATCTTAAAATCTCTTGAACCTAAAGAAGTTCAATACGTCGGTCAAGCAATGGCAAGGTTTGATGACTTTACCCCAGCTAAAGTTCAAGCTGTTTTAAAATGTTTTCTTGATGATATTCAAGAGCTTTCTTCAATTGGACTGAACTCAGAAGACTTTATTCGTAAAGCATTAATTGAAGCATTAGGTGAAGATAAAGCCTCTAATATTATCGATCAAATTATATTGGGTGGTAGTGCTAAAGGGCTTGAATCACTTAAATGGATGGATGCAAGGCAAGTAGCTAATATTATTATCAGTGAGCATCCTCAAATTCAAACCATCGTATTATCTTATTTAGATCCCGAACAATCGGCTGAAATATTATCTCAATTCCCTGAGAAAATTCGACTTGATCTTATGATGCGTATTGCTAATTTAGAAGAAGTACAACCAGCCGCATTACAAGAACTAAACGATATTATGGAGAAACAGTTTGCCGGACAAGCTGGTGCTCAAGCGGCTAAGATGGGTGGATTGAAATCTGCTGCTAACATTATGAATTATCTAGATAATAATGTTGAAGGGCAATTGATGGATTCTATTCGTGATACCGATGAAGAAATGGCTCAAAAACTTCAAGATCTTATGTTTGTATTTGAAAATCTTATTGATGTAGATGACCGTGGTATTCAAGCTATATTACGTGATGTTCAAACCGATGACTTAATGAAAGCACTTAAAGGTGCCGATGAAGCCCTTAAGGACAAATTCCTTGCTAATATGTCTAAACGTGCATCTGAAATGTTAGTTGATGATTTGGAAGCTTTAGGCCCAATACGAGTTAGTGAAGTTGAAGTTGCTCAAAAAGAAATCCTGTCAGTGGCGACACGCTTGGGTGATTCTGGTGAAATTCAACTCGGCGGCGGCGGCGGTGGCGATGAGTTCTTATAATAAACCATTTATTGCTTTGATAGGTTAGATGATGAGTAGTGAAATATATAAACCTTCAGAAGAAGAATTAGCATTACTTAAACGTTGGTATGCACCTGATGTTGGTGAGTCTGTAAGTGATGAACGCACTAATGCGTTAGGGATGAAAGTTTCTGAGTTAAACCAGCCTAAACCCAAACCTGAACCTGTTGTTATAACCGAAGATATAGAACCAGAAACGTTATCTGCTCAATCGTTGCAAGAAATTAAACAGCAAGCACAAGAGCAAGGTTATCAAGAAGGTTTAGCTAAAGGTAAAGAAGAAGGATTGCTTAAAGGACATCAAGAAGGTTATGAGCAAGGCTTAGAACAAGGTCTTGAAGAAGGTAAAACTCAGGGATTTGAGCAAGCAAAACCTGAAATTTCAAAGCGTATTGATATGCTAGATAAAGTAACCACTTCGTTCAGTGAACCATTAGCACAACAGCAAAAAGCGATTGAAGAATCGTTATTGCAACTGGCATTAACTTTATCACGTAAAGTGATTCATTGTGAGATAACTCAAAGTTCTCAACCAATCATTCAAGCTGTTAATGAAGGGATAAAAACGATTAGTCTCCAAGAGCCTATTATTATTAAACTTAATCCTAGTGATATTGATGCTGTTCAAGAGTTATATAATGATGAGCAACAAGCTAAATCAAATTTAACATTAGAATCAGATCCTAGTTTAGCTACTGGTGATTGTTTATTAGAAGCTGTATCAAGCTCTGTATCTTTGCAACTGGAAGAACGTATCAATCAAGTGTTTGACGATTTTTTAAATCAACCTACACCAACAAATAATACTATTGAATTATCTACTGATGACTCAAATACACATGTCTCTCAAGACGATTTAGCTTCATTATCTGACATTGACACTGAAAATGATATTCATGATAAAGGTGATATTAATAATAATGTTACTGATACTAAGCTTAATGAGTTAGGCAATGAATAAACAACCTCCTATGATTGATTGGTCGAAACAGCTTGATGCTTACAGTGAACAAGTTAATCAATTTCAACCTGTGATGTCTGGGAAGTTAAAAAGAGTTGTTGGCCTAACAATGGAAGCTGTTGGCTGTAGAGCTCCTGTCGGAAGTCAATGTAGTGTAGAGACATTAACAGGTAATATTACCGCTGAAGTGGTAGGTTTTAGCGATGACGTATTGTATTTAATGCCGAGTGAAGAAATTCATGGGGTATTGCCTGGTGCCAGTGTTAAACCTCTTTTACAACAGCGCGGACTCCCTGTTGGTGTTGGATTACTCGGACGAGTTATTGATGGTATCGGAAATCCTTTAGATGGATTGGGGGCTATTAAATCTAATGAATATTCATCAGGAAAAGCAGCACCTATCAATCCATTAGAACGTACGCCTATAAAGCATGCACTTGATGTTGGTATTCGAACGATCAATACACTAATTACAGTAGGTAAAGGACAGCGAATGGGTTTATTTGCTGGTTCTGGCGTTGGTAAAAGTGTTTTATTAGGCATGATGACTCGTGGCACAAGTGCTGATGTTATCGTTGTTGGATTAGTCGGTGAACGTGGTCGAGAAGTTAAAGAGTTTATTGAAGAAATATTAGGGGAGGAAGGGCGAAAACGTTCAGTTGTCGTTGCTGCTCCTGCTGATACTTCACCATTAATGCGCTTAAAAGCGTGTGAAACGTCGGTGAGTATTGCTGAATATTTTCGAGATCAAGGTCAAGAAGTTTTATTGTTAATGGATTCATTGACACGATTTGCACAAGCGCAACGTGAAATAGCACTCGCCATCGGTGAACCTCCTGCAACAAAAGGTTATCCACCGTCAGTATTCGCTAAATTACCACAATTGGTTGAACGTGCTGGTAATGGCAGTGATGGCAAAGGCTCAATTACCGCATTTTATACAGTATTAACCGAAGGGGATGACTTACAAGATCCTATTGCTGATGCTTCACGTGCAATTCTTGATGGGCACATTGTATTGTCACGCCGTTTAGCTGAGTCAGGTCATTATCCTGCGATTGATGTTGAAGCATCAATATCTCGTGTTATGCCAATGGTTGTTAGTGAAAAACACATGCAATATGCACGATTAGTTAAACAGAATTATTCACTGTATCAACAAAACAAGGATTTAATCGCTATTGGTGCTTATGTGCCTGGTGCTGATCCTAAAGTAGATAAATCTATTCAGTTTTATCCTGTGATTGAAGCTTTTTGTCAGCAAACAATGAAAGAAAGTCATCCTTATGACGAGTCTTTGGTAGCGTTAACTCAACTTGGTGATGCACTGCAATAATGGCAAATATAAAACAGCTCACTATAGTCTTGAGCATGGCTAATAAAAAAGAACAAGAAGCATTAAAAGTATACAGCGAAGCTGAGCAACAACTCACGCAATTAAAGCAGCAAATGGAATCATTAACGCAATATAAAGCGGATTACTTGTTGCAAATGAAGCCCGAGAATAGCCAACAAGTTACAGCGGTTAAATTAATAAGGCTACAAGGTTTTTTAGCCAAAATTGATCAATCTATATTTCAGCAACGTGATGTCATTGCTAAAGCTTCCTTAGCTGTAGATGCAAGAAGAAAGCTATGGGCTAAAGCAAAGCAATATTGTGATTCAATTACTTTCTTAATTGATAAGCAACATAATGAAGTTGCGCTTAAAGAAGATAAGCAACAACAAAAATTATCTGATGAATTTGCTATGATGTCTTATCACCGCAAACAACGACAATAAATACCATTCTCTCTATTTCGTTTATATATTTTATAAATTATGGCTTAATAATTGCTTTTAATTAAGTAACAAAAGTAGCACGTAAAATAATGTAAATAATATTTAAAAAAACGAAATTTGTCTTTTATTTAAGTTACTGTTTTTTAATTTGTTATTTCTATGTTTTTTATTTGATGAGAAAGGAATTAGCCGTTGGAATCTATTAATTTTTTAAATACGGGAACTAGTGTTAATAATACGGCAACTTTTGCCGCATCTATGACATCAAATTCATTGTCTACTTCAGGTAGTGTTACACAAACGTCAAATTTTCATGATACCTCGCGCCTTTCTTTCAGTGAACATCTAAAGAACTCTATCGAGCCAGTTAAATCTTCTGATGAGGCTAAATTATCTATTGAAGATTTTACAGCATTAGCTGAAGAAGTAATGGAAGATATTAAGAATACGGTTCAAAAAAATATTGATAATAATTTATCTCCAAGTCAAAAGACTGATGCCATTAATAAATTAATGAATGATTTAAAATTAGCAGACGATAATCTCAAAGATATCCAAAGATTAATTAGTGATATTGATAGTATTGATGAAGAATCGATTGAAAACGTATTAGAGTCGATGAAGAGTATTTTGTCTGAGTTAAAGAATACTGTATCAAGTGATATTTCAAATAAAGTAATTACAACTGACGATCAAGTGACGGATGAAGCGTTAATTATAACTAATGACGGTAAACTCGACGAAGATGTTGTTACCGATTTTGAAGTGGATGCTAAAGCTCTTGATGCTGTTAACATTAAAAATAAATTAGAAACAGTTAATGTTGAACTGTCTGATGTTATCAATACTGAAGCTAATATTGATGTAAATCTAAATGCTCCAGAAAATATAATACCTGAAGATGTAAAATCGAATGTTTTAGATAACAATGAAATATCAGCAGATAATAATTTACTGCTAATAAATGAGATAGAGAAAAATCTAAAAGATATCGAAGTCATCTTAAATGATAGCGGTATAACCCCATCTAATAGTGAACTATTAGTCGAGATTAAAGATGCATTAGAAAAGTTAGATCAAATTATTGACAGTTTAGACATTAAAAATGAAAAAATTTCATCCGAAATAGCTGAAATTCAACAGCTCTTATTTCCTATTAATGCTGAAATTTCAATTGATAAAGTTAATGAGAAAGTTGTTGAATTAATTAATAAATTACCTATTGAACAGCAACAAGCATTAATGGCGCAGTATCGACAAAATTTAAATACTGTAGAGTCAAATCAGTTGTCAACTGATGATTTGTTAATGACTATTGAAAAAAGTCATGAAGCTTTAAATGATGCAATTGATGACGTATCTTTTATTAATACGTTGGCTACTAAACCTGATACGAGTAATAAAACAGCGGCTATATTAAATAAATTCGACTTTTCAACGAATGATAAATTAATATCCATAGATGAGGGTATTAAAAGCGCGATATTAGACTCGATACCAAATGATGAATCAATAGATAGTGTTGACCTTGATACTATGTTGTCTCAATTAGAATCAAATTTTAAAAACTCCGGGCAAGCACAAGCAGTTGCTGAAGATATTGCCACTGCTTCTTCACGTGCTGAACAACAAGCGGTAAAAGATCTTAATAGCCTACAAACTAGTACGATTAAAACGCCTGAGATTATTCCTCAAAAAGTGACACTTAATGATAGCCCTATGGCGGCAGCACAATTAAAAGAGCATTTAATAATGATGTCTCGTGGTGGCATTAATCAAGCGGTTTTACAATTAGACCCTGAGGAATTAGGGGCTATGTCAGTAAGAATTGTTATGCAAAATGATCAGATGAATGTTCAATTCCAAGTGCAAAATCCAAATGCAAAAGAAATGCTTGAGCAAACGATGGATAAATTAAAAGAATCATTACAAGAACAAGGGATTGCATTAAATCAAAGTGATGTTGAGCAACAAAATCAGCAAAGAGGCCAAGCCCAATCTGCACAAGATCTTATCAATGATCAATTAGCTGAAGAGTTAGATGAAGACGATTCACAAGTAATAACAATGACTCTGAACAAACAATCATCCAACGGTATAGATTATTATGCCTAATGGCTCATCTATATAGGATATAAGTTTAAATTGTGTTAGCTTTAAACCGATGATTTATCTCGGGTTCAATTGGAGATAATAGAATGATAAGATCGGTTGATTAACATTTAAAATGTTTAAATTTAAGGATTATAGTAATGGCTGATGAAGAAGTAGAAAAAGCAGAAGGCGGTAGTAAAAAATTATTAATTATCATTATAGCTGTAGTTGTTTTAGTTATTGGTGGTGGCGCGGCCTTTTTCTTACTATCAGGTTCGTCTGAACCAACTGCCGAAGAAATGGCAATGATGGAAGATGAATCAATGGCTGAAGATATGGCTGCGGGAGACAAAGAAGGGGAACCTGAAGGTGAGCTGACAGTTGGTGATGCTTTTTATATTGGAATGCCTAGGCCATTTGTTTTTAATGTTCCTGGATATGGACGTGATAGATTAGTTGAAATAAGAGTGCAATTACTGGTTCGAGGTTCTGAACAAGATACAGCAGCTCGTAAACATCTACCGTTAATTGAAGCTACATTACTAACAGCCTTTAGTGAATCAAATGCAGAAAAATTAGCGACGAATGCTGGTAAGAAAGAATTACGGAAAGATGCGTTAGACGCTGTTCAACAAGCACTAGAACCAATTGCTGGTAAAAATGTTGTTGAGAAAATATTATTTATTGGTTTTGTAATGCAATAACATAATAAAATTATTTAGTTATAAAATTAATGTTAAACAAAGGTGGAATAGACGTTGAATGATCTATTAAGTCAAGACGAAATTGATGCGTTGCTACATGGCGTAGATGATGTCGATGAAGATGATAGTGAAGGCGGTGGTAGTGATAATACCGCTGAATATGATTTCTCGTCTCAAGATCGTATTGTTCGAGGTAGAATGCCTACCTTGGAAATGGTTAATGAACGTTTTGCTAGACATTTAAGAATTAGTTTATTTAATCTAATGCGCCGGACGACTGAAGTGTCAATTAATGGTGTACAAATGTTAAAGTTTGGTGAATACATTCATACATTATTTGTACCTACTAGTTTAAACATGGTTCGTTTTAGACCTTTAAAAGGAACAGCGTTAATTACATTAGAAGCACGTCTTGTTTTTATTTTAGTAGATAACTTTTTTGGTGGTGATGGCCGATACCCTGCAAAAATTGAAGGGCGTGAATTTACACCAACCGAACGACGTATTATTCAATTATTATTAAAGATTGTTTTCGAAGATTACATGGAAGCATGGGCTCCTGTAATGGATGTTGAGTTTGAATATCTTGATTCTGAAGTGAATCCATCAATGGCCAACATTGTTAGTCCAACTGAAGTTATTGTTGTGTGTTCTTTTCATATAGAACTTGATGGTGGTGGTGGTGATTTTCATATTGCACTGCCATATTCAATGCTTGAACCTATCCGAGAATTGTTAGATGCTGGTGTTCAATCAGATAAAGAAGATACTGATCAACGCTGGAGTGCAGCACTTAAAGATGAAATCATGGATGTTGAGATTGAACTAGACGTTGGTCTTGGCGAAATAGATTTAACCTTACGTAAAATAATGGAAATGCAAGCAGGAGATATTATTCCTTTTGACATGCCAGATGAACTAATTATTAGAGCAGAAGGTTTACCTTCATTTAGAGGTAAATTAGGACAAGTTAATGATAATTTTGGCTTGGAAGTTACATCAATTATTCCAAGACCAGAATCACAAAAATCAGAATTCCAAATACTTCAGAGAACAATGACTGAAGAAAAATAGAGAAGGGAAGAAAATGGGTGATATGAGCGATTGGGCTGATGCCATGGCAGAACAAGCTGATTCTGAGGCACAAGATGCTGAAAAAGTAGAATTAGAAGAGTTAGGTGAAGGTGAGAATAATGAATCATTCTCTTCGGGGGATGAAAAGTTAGACGCCATTTTAGATATTCCAGTTACTATTTCGATGGAAGTAGGGCGTTCACATATTACAATTAGAAATTTGTTACAACTTAATCAGGGTTCAGTCATTGAATTGGATCGTGTTGCTGGTGAATCGTTAGATGTACTTGTCAATGGTACGTTGATTGCTCATGGTGAAGTTGTTGTTGTTAATGATAAATTTGGTATTCGCTTAACAGATGTTATTAGTCAAACAGAACGTATTAAAAAATTACGGTAAAATAGTTACATTATTTTTGGCATTTGTAACTTCTTTCCCTTCTTATGCCGAAACAAATAGTGCACCAGATATTTTACGCATGGGAATATCGCTAATCATTGTATTAGCGGTTATTTTTACTCTCGCCTATATTGTTAAAAAACTTAAAATAACACCTAATAGTCAAAAAAACTTACGTACTATCGCTAGTTTGTCTGTTGGCACAAAAGAGCGTGTTGTTATTGTTGAAGTTAATAATGAACAATTTATGTTAGGTGTTACTTCTACTAATGTAAATTTATTACAAAAATTAGAACAAAATATTAGTACGGATAATACTAATGATAAAAATGAATCAACGAGTAATGAACCACTGACAATACAATCATTATTTAAGAAAGGGACATCATGATAAAACTACTATTGTTAGTATTTATTACCATTATTTCATCATCTGCATTTGCTGAGAGTGGTCTGCCAGCAATCACCATGACTCCTAATGATAATGGGACGGAAAGCTATACGATATCATTGCAAATATTAGCATTGATGACAGTACTTAGTTTTATACCGGCCATTCTAATCATGATGACGTCATTCACTCGTATCGTTATTGTGCTATCTATTCTTAGGCAAGCCATGGGATTACAGCAGGCACCGTCGAATCAAGTAGTTATTGGTTTAGCCTTATTTTTAAGTTTATTTATTATGTCTCCTGTTCTCGATAAAATTAATATAGTCGCTGTACAGCCTTATATGAGTGATGAAGTTGATGCGATTAAAGCGCTCGAACTAGCCCAAGGTCCTCTTCGTGAATTTATGCTGTCTCAAACACGTGATAAAGATATTATGGTGTTTTTAGATATAGCTAACAGAACTGATGTTCAAAGTCCTCAAGAAGCACCTATAACCGTCCTTATTCCTGCTTTTATTACCAGTGAATTGAAAACTGCGTTTCAAATTGGCTTTATGTTATTTATTCCATTTTTAGTGATTGATTTAGTTGTCGCCAGTATTTTAATGGCCATGGGTATGATGATGTTATCCCCAATGATTGTTTCTCTTCCCTTCAAATTAATGTTATTTGTTCTCGTTGATGGTTGGGCGCTTGTTATGGGCACATTAGCGAAAAGCTTTGGCTTGTGAAGGCTTTAAAGGAGTAATTCATGTCACCAGAAGTTTATGTTGATATTTTCCGAGAAGCTTTATATGTCGTCATGACATTGGTGGCAGTTATAGTAGTTCCTAGTTTAATTATTGGTTTAGTGGTTGCTATATTTCAAGCAGCAACTTCAATTAATGAACAAACGTTAAGTTTCCTTCCTCGTTTAATGGTGACGTTATTAACACTTATTGTTGGCGCTCATTGGTTTACTCAATTACTAATGGATTTTACTATCAATATGATTGATTCTATTTCGCAAGTTGTAGGTTAATCGTGTTATACGAAAACGTTATCATGGAGGCTTTAGCAAGCCATATATGGCCGTTTTGTCGAATATCTGGCATGTTCATGGTAATGGCTGGTGTTGGTAGTCGTAATTTGTCGGTTAAAATTAGATTGTTTTATGCACTGACTGTTACTGTTGTGGTTGCTCCTGTTATTGGACCTATGCCCGATGTTGAACTATTTTCAGTGGCTAGTTATATCATTATCATTCAACAAACATTAATTGGCGTAGCCATTGGTTTTATTTCTATATTAGTTTTGCAGTCATTTGTGGTTGCAGGACAAGTTATTGGTATGCAAACCAGTTTAGGTTTTGCATCGATGATTGATCCTGGCTCTGGTCAAACTGTGCCAGTGGTTGGTCAATTCTTTTTATTATTAGCAACTTTAATGTTTTTTGCCATTGATGGTCATTTAATTATGATAAAAATGTTAGTGGTTAGTTTTGAAACATTACCGATTAGCGTAGATGGTTTGACTAAATTAACTTTAAGCAACATTGCAAACTGGGGAGGGTGGATGTTCACTTCGTCACTTGCGATGTCTATTGCTGCCATGGTCGCGCTTTTAGTAATTAACTTTTCGTTTGGTATTCTGACACGTGCAGCACCTCAGCTAAATATCTTTTCTATTGGTTTTCCCGTCACCATGTTGGCAGGCCTTTTAGTATTATGGCTAACGCTTGATACCGTTATGTCGCATTTTGATTCGTTATGGGCTCGCAGTGTTGAAATGATGTGTACTATTATCAATACTAAGTGTGAGTTCTAGGGAGGCGTATGGCAGAAGGAAGTGGTCAAGAAAAAACAGAAGACGCAACCCCCAAAAAAATTGAAGATGCTCGAAAAAAAGGTCAAGTTCCCCGTTCGAAAGATTTCGGCACGGCGGCTATTTTAATTGCTTCAGCAGCTGGTATGTATGTTTTCGGTGGTGCTATAGGGGCAGCCTTATATGACATCATGAAAAGAGCATTTAGCATAAAACGCCATGAAGCATTTGATACTAATCAGTTTGGTCTTATGTGGGCAGAAGTAATGGTGTCACTCGCTTGGCCTATGACCGGCTTTGTCGTTTCATTATTTATTGCTGGGTTTATTGGTAATACAGTATTAGGTGGAATGACAATTAGTACAGATGCAATGATGCCTAAAGCCTCTAGAATGAGCCCTGCTGCTGGGCTTAAGCGAATGTTTGGCATGAATGCTGTTGTTGAGTTATTAAAAGCACTGGGTAAATTTGGTGTTATAGCGACATTAGCTTGGTTATTATTAATGTATTACTTCCCTAGTATTTTACAATTGAGTCAAACTGAATTCCCTTTAAATATTTTCGGTGCAATGGATATATTATTATGGATTTTTATTTTGTTGTGTTGCTCATTATTATTGATTGCAGCGGCTGATGCGCCATATCAAATATTTAAACATCACAAAGAACTAAAAATGACTCTTCAGGAAGTAAAAGACGAACATAAAAATGTTGAAGGTAAACCTGAAGTTAAAGGTCGTCAGCGCCAATTACAACGTGAAGTGTCACAACGACGAATGATGCAAGATGTTCCGGACGCTGATGTTATTGTAACTAATCCTACTCATTTTTCCGTAGCACTTAAGTATGATGTTAAAGGCAATAGAGCACCTGTACTTGTTGCGAAGGGAGGAGACCATATGGCCTTTAGAATAAGAGAGGTTGCTCGTGAAAATGATGTTTCTATTATTGCTAGTCCTTCTCTAGCGCGCGCGATTTACCACACTACTGAAATTAACGAACAAATACCTGATGGTTTATTTGGTGCTGTAGCACAAGTTTTAGCCTATGTTTATCAATTAGATCAATTCCATAAAAGAAAAGGGCGTAAACCTACTAACTTACCTAAAGAATTTGAAATCCCGAATGACTTACAACATTAGATTGAAAAATAATCATCTAAAATTATAGTAATACCCTGTATATTGTTTATATAACGAACGTTATTATTACTATCTACTTGTAGAGCATCAAGTTAATGTTTTTTATGATTTAATATTGACAGCGTCAAGTTTATGACTGTGATGTTAAAGTCTTGACTATTTCCTAATTGCTTGTTATTTCTATACAATTAATATGTAATTATTCATAATCTGATTGGCTTGTTCTTTGCTATCAAGTTACTATTATTTTAATCACTATTACAAGATAACAATGAACGTTAGTTATAAGGCAGTTTTTATAAATGGATATTAATGCGAGATTTACTCAGCTGATTGCTCAGAATCAAGATATTCTGAAGAGTATAATCACACCGCTGATTGTATTAGCTACACTCGCTATGGTTGTTCTTCCTATTCCATCTTTTCTGTTAGATTCTATTTTCGTTTTTAATATTTTATTATCTTTAGTTGTCCTACTAGTCGCTATTTATTCATTACGCCCGTTAGATTTCGCTTCATTTCCCAGTGTTCTACTTATTGCGACATTATTGAGACTTGCTGTTAATGTTGCATCAACTCGAATCGTATTATTAGAGGGGCATGAGGGCGGCGATGCCGCAGGTAAAGTCATTGAAGCATTTGGCTCTGTTGTTATCGGCGGTAATTATGCCGTTGGTTTAATCGTATTTATGATTTTGATCATCATAAATTTTGCTGTTGTAACTAAAGGTGCTGGTCGTATTTCTGAAGTAAGTGCTCGTTTTACATTAGATGCAATGCCAGGCAAACAGATGGCTATTGATGCTGATTTAAATGCAGGGATTATTAATCAAGAACAAGCTAAAGAACGCCGAGAAGATGTAACAAAAGAAGCCGATTTTTATGGTTCTATGGATGGTGCATCTAAATTTGTAAAAGGTGATGCTATAGCCGGTATATTAATTTTAGTGATTAATATTCTTGGCGGTTTTGTTATTGGTATGGTTCAGCATGGCCTTTCACTTAGTGAAGCAGTAGAAATATATACGTTATTAACAATTGGTGATGGGCTTGTAGCGCAAATACCTTCTTTATTATTATCAATAGCAGCAGCATTGATGGTTACCCGCCAAAATGAATCAAAAGAAATGGGAACGATTGTATTTAATCAAATGCTGTCTAACCCTAAAGCATTGGTTATTGCTGGTGGATTATTATTTGTGATGGGTGTGATTCCTGGTATGCCAGGCGTTGCGTTTATATCAATGGCTTGTTTAGCATTAGGTGTTGGTTATAAAGTTCATAAAAATAATGAAAAACCAAACGCTAAAGGTAAATCAGCTTCGGCTGCTGGTGGCGTTCAATCATCTAAACCAAAACCAGCAAAAGAGTTGGGATGGAGTGATGTAAATCAAGTAGATATAATTGGTTTAGAAGTTGGTTACAGACTTATTCCATTAGTTGATGTTGGACAAAATGGAGAACTATTAGCACGTATTAAAGGTGTACGAAAAAAATTATCTCAAGAATATGGTTTTTTAATTCCATCAGTACATATTAGAGATAATCTTGATTTAAACGCTAACAGTTACAGGATTTCGCTAATGGGAGTAACAATCGGTGAGGCTGAAATTAGGCATGATTGTGAATTAGCAATCAATCCTGGACAAGTATTTGGCAATGTTGATGGCGTGAAAACAACCGATCCAGCATTTGGCTTAGAAGCTGTTTGGATTACACCAGACCAACGTGAGCATGCTCAGACACTTGGTTATACTGTTGTGGACCCAGCTACGGTTGTTGCAACTCACATTAGTCAATTGTTGACCAATAATGCTGCACAATTATTAGGCCATGAAGAAGTCCAAAACTTATTAGATATTTTACAACGTCAATATCCTAAACTAGTTGAAGGTCTTGTACCTGATATGTTGCCGTTAGGTGCTGTAGTTAAAGTGATGCAAAATTTATTAAACGAAGGTGTTCCAATTCGGGATTTACGTACTATTATTCAAACATTGGTAGAATATGGTAGTAAAAGTCAAGATCCTGACGTATTAACAGCTGCTACTCGTATTGCATTGAAGCGTTTAATTGTGCAAGAAATCAATGGTATAGATACTGAGTTGTCTGTGATAACATTAGCACCAGATTTGGAACAAATGTTGCACCAAACTATGCAAGCCTCAGGTGGAGATGCTGCTGGTATGGAGCCAGGGTTGGCTGAACGATTACAAAGCTCTTTAGCAACAGCTACTGAGCAATTAGAATTAGAAGGCCTCCCCGCTATATTATTAACGTCTGGCGTATTAAGATCGACGTTATCAAAATTTGTAAAAAATACAATTCCAGGTTTACGAGTCTTATCATATCAAGAAATACCTGATGATAAGCAGATTAAAATTGTAAGTTCAGTTGGACAATAGGTAGAGGTTTTCTTTGAAAATTAAACGTTTTTTTGCAAAAGACATTCGCGCAGCACTCGATGAAATTAAAATTACATTGGGTCCAGACGCTATTATTATGTCTAATAAAAACGTAGAAGGTGGCGTTGAAATTGTCGCGGCCATTGATGAAGATAATAATGCCGTTATTAAACAACCTGAACCATCTGTGGCACATCAACAAAGTATTAATTCATCACCAAATTTTGTACCGGAAACAGTTGCACCTTCTACTACAAACGAACTTAATTTAGGTCTATCATCACGATTTGATAAAGAATTTAATGATGATCAGGTATCTCTTTCTGGTTTTCAACAACGATTAATTAAGCAGCAAGCAAAACATGCCGCAGATGAATTACCAGAGGAAACTATAAAAACTCATAGTTTTTCGGCGACCGAATCTACAAATGACTTTAATTTTGAATCAAATTTACCTAATTGGGCTCATCAGAATGATAATATTTCGGTAGCTCATCAAGCTGATACTTTGCAAGAAAGTATCAAGCCTATTCACCAATCAAATGATAACGAAGCGATTAATGAGTTGCGTCAAGAAATGGAGTCGATGAGACATTTACTTCAGCATCAAGTGAGTAGCTTGATGGATCAAGATGCGAATCGCCGTGATCCAATTAGGCAATTGATTGTTAATGATTTAGTAAAATTAGGTTTTGATGAAACTGTAGCTAAACAGCTTATTGTTAATATTTCTAGTGAAGGAAATATTGAATACGTTAAAGATATTTTAGCATCGACCATGTTAGAACGGATTACTTCAACAAGTAATGATGTTCTAGAGCAAGGCGGTGTCGTTGCATTAGTTGGGCCTACAGGCGTTGGAAAAACAACAACAGTCGCTAAATTAGCCGCTCGTTTTGCTATGCGTTATGGACATGACCAAGTTGCAATGATAACAACAGATAGTTATCGTATTGGTGCGTACGAACAATTAAATACTTATGGAAAAATAATGGGTTGCCCAGTGAAAGTTGCTAAAGATGCACAGCAACTGGCCGATATAATATATCTGTATAGAAATAAAAAATTAGTATTAATTGATACAGCAGGAATGGGGCAAAGAGATACTCGCTTAAATGAACAATTAACAACGTTAATGAGCTCGAGCCATGTCGCCATAAAAAGTTATTTAGTGTTGCCTGCAACAGCCCAGCGAAAAGTTTTAGAAGAAGCTATTGTTCAATTTAGAAAAATCCCATTAACAGGCTCTATTATTACTAAAATGGATGAAGCAATTGGTGCAAGTGAAATTTTAAGTGTTGCAATAGGTAATTCATTACCTATTGGTTACTTAACAAATGGACAAAGAGTCCCAGAAGATATTGGCGTTGCTGATATCAAGAAATTAATACGTAGTGTTGTAGATAAGGTTGGAATTGATATATCTTCAGGATCTACATCAGAATTTGCACGATTTAACAGGTAGGCATTCATAGTGGATCAAGCGAGTGGTTTAAGAAAAATGAATCAAAATAGAATGATTAAAGTAATTGCTGTTACAGGTGGTAAAGGAGGCGTTGGTAAAACTAATGTTTCATTAAACCTTGCAGCTAATCTTGCCCAACAGGGTAAACGTACATTGATATTAGATGCAGATTTAGGTTTAGCTAATGTTGATGTCATGCTTGGATTACGTGTACAAAAAAACTTATCGCATGTGTTATCTGGTGAATGCGAATTAGATGATATTATTGTTCAAGGCCCGTTGGGGGTAGGAATTATACCAGCTACATCTGGTTCGCAATCAATGGTAGAACTTGACCCTGCTCAACATGCCGGTTTAATTCGAGCTTTTAGTGAAATGCGTTATGAATTTGATGTTTTAATTGTTGATACTGCAGCTGGGATATCAGATATGGTTGTTAGTTTTGCAAGAGCAGCTCAAGATGTCGTTGCTGTTGTTTGTGATGAACCTGCTTCTATTACAGATGCTTATGCTTTAATCAAGTTATTGTCACGTGAACACGGTGTTTTTCGTGTAAAAGTAGTCGCAAACATGGTTAGGAATATGCGTGAAGGGCAAGAACTTTTTGCTAAACTCACACGTGTTTCTGATAGATTTTTAGATGTTGCATTAGAACTTGTAGCGACTATTCCATTTGATGAAAATGTTCGTCGTTCGGTGAGAAAACAAAAATTAATTACTGAGTTATATCCTCAGTCACCTGCGACATTAGGATATAAAGCATTGGCTAATAAAGCAATGTCTTGGCCGGTCCCAAATCAACCAGGTGGTCATTTAGAATTCTTTATTGAGCAATTGATTGAGAATCGTTATAAAAATCGAGATGATGCCAGTGAGTAAAGCGTCTGCTTATACGAAAGCCGGACCGAATAATGATGAGTTAGTTGTTATTCATGCTGGTTTAGTAAAAAAGATTGCACACCATTTAAAAGGTAGATTACCGGCAAATGTGTTACTCGATGATCTGATCCAATCAGGCATGATTGGTTTATTAGAAGCTGCAAAAAACTTTGATGGAAGTAAAGGTGCAAGTTTTGAAACCTTTGCTGGTATTAGAATTCGTGGATCGATGCTTGATGAAATAAGACGAGGTGATTGGGTACCACGTTCTGTTCATCGTAATAGTAGAGCAGTCATGAAAGCCGTAGAAGAGCTTCATAAAGAATTAGGGCGAGACCCTAAGGATTATGAAATTGCAGAAAAATTGTCAATAAGTATAGACGTTTATGCTCAAATGCTTAATGATATAGCTTCAGGTAAAATCATTGGCATTGAAGATCTTGGTGTTTCAGAAGATGTTATTCATTTAGATACAGAACAACACGATGAATCATTTAGTAATACAATGTCAGAACGATTTCAAACGGCATTAAGTAGTGCAATAAAGACGCTACCAGAAAAAGAAGCATTAGCGTTGTCATTGTATTATGACGAAGGGCTAAATTTAAAAGAAATTGGGCAAGTTTTAAGTGTTAGTGAATCGCGAGTGAGTCAAATACATTCACAAGCGATGGTAAGACTTAAAAGTCGATTAAATAGTTGGACTTAATTGCATAGCTGCAATGTAATATTTGGAGAATATTTTGGATAAGAATATGAAAATTCTGGTTGTTGATGATTTTTCAACAATGAGACGTATCATCAAAAACCTACTTAGAGACTTAGGGTTAACTAATACGCAAGAGGCTGATGACGGTCAAACTGCGTTACCTATGCTTCAAAATGGTGATTTCGATTTTGTAGTAACAGATTGGAATATGCCAGGCATGCAGGGTATTGATTTATTAAAGCATATTCGTGCTGATGATAAATTAAAACATTTACCAGTATTAATGGTAACTGCAGAAGCAAAGCGTGAGCAAATTATCGCTGCTGCTCAAGCTGGCGTAAATGGTTATATCGTTAAGCCTTTCACTGCTGGAACGTTAAAAGAAAAATTAGATAAAATTTTTCAACGTATGGAATCTTAATTAGATAAGCCAGGATAGAATATGACTGATAATGAGAAACCTCATATCTCGTTAGAACAAGCTCACGAGTTAGTTGCAGCATTAGAACAAGGTAATGTTCAAGATGCTAATAGATTACTTGAAGTAGCTAGTAGAAATATACAACATGAATTGTTTGAGGGTGTAGGTAAATTGACGCGCCAATTTCATGATTCGTTTACAAATATGAATATGGATGAGCGTTTTTCTTCTATTGTAAATTTGTCGTTGCCTGATGCTAAAGAGCGTTTACAGTATGTAGTCGATCTGACAGCAGATGCAGCGAATAAAACAATGGATGCGGTTGATGAATGTTTACCGTTAGCTCAAAAGCATCGCAGTACAGTACGAGGTATCCTTCCATCTTGGGATAAATTAAAAAACTGCCAAATTAAAGCTGATGAATTCAAATTATTACGAGATAAAATTGATAATTATTTTGACGAATCAATTAATGATGCCGAAGCACTGAATATTAAACTTAATGATATTGTCTTAGCTCAGGGATATCAGGATCTTACGGGGCAAGTACTCCAAAAGATTTCTGAAATGATGAGAGACGTGGAAGAGGACTTGATAGGTCTTTTAAAACTGTTTGGTCAATATGAAGCTAAAGAAGCCAAAGAACCTAAAGAAAAAATTAATAATCATATTGAGGCTGAAGGGCCTATTATGCCTACAGCAAAAGAGAGTACTGATGTTGTTTCAGGCCAAGATGATGTTGATGATTTACTTTCAAGTCTAGGTTTTTAAAAGGATTGTAAACTATGTCGTTTGATGTTGATGAAGATATACTCCAAGATTTTTTGATTGAAGCTGGTGAAATACTAGAACTACTTCAAGAGCAGTTAGTTGAATTAGAAAATAACCCAGATGATAGTGATTTACTCAATGCTATCTTTAGAGGATTCCACACCATTAAAGGTGGTGCTGGTTTTATGTCCCTTAAAGAGTTAGTCGATGTATGTCACGGTGCTGAGAATATATTTGATTTACTGCGTATGAATAAACGTACAGTAACTCCTGAATTAATGGATGTAATTCTTGAGGGACTTGATAGCGTCAACGATATGTTTACCCTAGTTAAGGCTCGTGAACCATTAACACCAGCCGAACCCCAATTATTAGCTGAATTAGCGCGCCTAAGTAAACCTGACGATGGAACTGATCCAGAACCAGAACCTGAACCAGAACCGGAACCTGTTATAGAGGAACCTACTTCTGATAATAGTGAAGAAGAAATTTCGGACGATGAATTTGAAGCATTATTAGATAATTTACATGGAGGTTCTCCTACCCCAGCGGCACCGGCTCCTTCTTCTGATACTGATGACATCTCTGATGATGAATTTGAAGCCTTACTAGATGAATTACATGGTTCAACCCCTAAAGCTGCAGTTAAACCGTCTGTAGAATCATCATCTGATGAAATTAGTGATGACGAATTTGAAGCTTTTTTAGATGACATTCATGGTAAAAATGATAATTCTTCATCAGTACAAAAAGTAATATCTAAATCGGCAGAGCCAGCACCTGTTAATGATGATGAGATTGGTGATGATGAATTTGAAGCACTGCTAGATGAATTAGCTAATGCTAAAAAATCAACAACTGCGCCAATTGAGAAAAAAGAAGCACCTAAGGCTCCTGCACCTGTTGTTAAACCAGCGGCCGTAAGTAAGCCTCAAGAAAAACCAGCTGCTGCACCAGCTCCTAAACCTGTTGCTAAAAAAGCACCTGCTGCGGCACCACAAGCTGAAACAACTGTACGCGTCGATACATCTCGTTTAGACGACATAATGAATATGGTTGGTGAGTTAGTATTAGTTCGGAATCGTTTAGTTAGCTTAGGGTTAACTAGTGGCGATGAAGAAATGTCTAAAGCTGTAGCAAATTTAGATAACGTGACAGCAGATCTGCAAGGATCTGTGATGAAGACACGTATGCAACCTATCAAAAAAGTATTTGGGCGTTTCCCACGTGTTGTTCGTGATATGGCTCGTAATCTTAAAAAAGACATTTCGTTATTGATGGAAGGTGAAGATACTGATTTAGATAAAAATCTAGTTGAAGCACTAGCGGATCCATTAGTCCATTTAGTTCGTAATTCTGTGGATCATGGTATTGAAATGCCTGATGATCGTGTAGCTGCAGGAAAATCTAGAAACGGTACAGTAATACTTTCTGCGTCACAGGAAGGTGATCATATCTTGCTATCAATCAAAGATGATGGCGCTGGTATGGACGCGGATAAGCTTAAAGAAATTGCTATATCACGTGGTGTATTAGATGAAGATGCAGCCGCAAGAATGAGCAATGAAGAAGCTTACGAATTAATTTTTGCACCAGGATTTTCGACTAAAACTGAAATATCAGATATATCCGGCCGTGGTGTAGGCATGGATGTTGTGAAAACTAAAATAACTGAACTTAACGGTACGGTTAAGATATCTTCTGATAAGGGTGTTGGAACCAATTTACAAATTACAGTTCCTCTTACTTTAGCCATCATGCCAACATTAATGGTTCAGTTAGGGAAACAAATATTTGCTTTACCATTAGCCGCTGTAAATGAAATATTTAATTTAGATTTATCTAAAACTAATATAGTAGATGGTAGAAAAACAATCTCAGTGAGAAATCGAGCGGTGCCATTATTTTATTTAGATGAATGGTTAAGAAAAGATTTTTCTCATGATGAAAAGCGCGGCGAAGGACATGTTGTTATAGTTCAAATTGGAACACAATCAGTTGGATTTGTAGTTGATGGTCTTATAGGCCAAGAAGAGGTTGTAATAAAACCTCTCGGTGCTTTACTCCATGGTCGAACTCCTGGGATATCTGGCGCTACAATTACTAGTGACGGTAGTATTGCATTAATTGTTGATATCGGTAATTTACTTAAGCAATATGCATAACATTTATCATAATTTTTTGGTTGGAGGTTTACCTTAAATGAGCATTAAGGTATTGGTTGTTGATGATTCTCATTTCTTTAGACGTTGTATTGGAGATATAATCACCAAAGCTGAAGGCATGGAGGTTATTGATAATGCTAAAAACGGCCAAGAAGCCGTTGATAAAGCATTATTATTACAACCTGATGTAATTATGATGGACATAGAAATGCCGATTAAAAACGGCATTGATGCAACTCGTGAGATAATGGCAAAGAGCCCTATGCCTATTTTGATGTTTTCATCGTTAACTCATGAAGGCGCTAAAGCTACATTAGAAGCACTTGATGCTGGTGCTGCTGATTTTTTACCAAAGAAATTTGAAGAAATAGCTGGTTCAGGTAAGGTTGCCGCAGAACTTATAACAGCTGCAATTAGAGCATTGGGTAGTAGAAGGCAATCAAGTGTTAGGTCTTCATTAAACCAATTATCACTTACAAATACTGTTGAGCGTACTCAAATCAATCGTACTTCAACAGTAGCTTCTCAATCAGCGGGTATTAACCGTTCTAATCGTGTTGTTGAAACAACAAATTCACCTAGAGTTAAAAGTATTCATAGTGTTAGTGGGAAAAAATACAACCTATTAGTGATTGCTTCTTCAACTGGCGGTCCAGTAGCACTACAGACTGTTTTGAAGAAACTCCCTTCGAGTTTCCCATATCCAATTCTTTTAGTACAACACATGCCTGGTGCATTTACGGGGCCTTTTGCTGAAAGATTAAATGGTCTATGTAATATCGGTGTACAAGAAGCAAAAAATGGCGATGTAATAAAACCTGGACAAGCTTATTTAGCGCCAGGTGGAATGCAAATGCTATTAGAACGCGGTAATCGTTTAAAAATAACAGAAGGACCTGCTAATTTAAATTATAAACCTTGCGCTGATGTTACCTTTGCTACTGTATCGAAATATAACGATGGCAACCCACTGGCCTTAGTCTTAACCGGAATGGGGTCTGACGGTTGTGATGGTGCAAAAATGTTGTCTAAAACAGGCGCAACTATCTGGGCTCAAGATGAAGAATCAAGTGTGGTATACGGTATGCCTCAAGCAGTAATGAAAGCAGGATTAACAGAAAAAATTATGCATATTGATGTCATTGCTGATTCTCTTATAAAAGAGATGTGTCATGGATAAGTTGAGCTTATTTGGTCTTATTTTTGCAATGATTGCTATCTTAGGTGGTCAATTATTAGAAGGTGGATCATTATTAGCTCTATATAATGGACCAGCATTATTAATAGTTGTCATTGGAACTGTTGCCGCAGTAATGATTCAAACGCCTTGGCATTTATTTGTTCGTAGTTTCTTATTATTAAAGTGGGTTTTATTTCCACCGAAGTTTGATATTAATGCACGAATAAAAATACTTACTAAATGGTGTCATATTGCTAGAAGTGATGGTTTGTTACCTTTGGAAAATGAGTTAGAAAAAGAAACAGATATTACCATTCGTGAATGTTTAATGATGTTGATTGACGGTTCCACGCCTCAGTTTTTACAAGAAACTATGGAAACACGTATATATTTTCAACGTGATGAATATGGTCATAGTGCTAAAGTCTATGAATCAATGGGAGGATACAGTCCAACATTAGGCATATTAGGTGCTGTATTAGGCCTAATTCAATCAATGCAATACCTCGATCAGCCGGAAGCATTAGGGGGCGGGATTGCAACAGCATTTGTAGCAACTATTTATGGCGTTGGTTTTGCCAATCTGATCTATTTACCAATTCATTACAAATTGAGACATATAATTTTTCAAAATACACTTTATTATGAAATGATTCTTGAGGGTACATTAATGATTCAACGTGGTGATAATCCTCAACATTTAGTGCGCCGTTTAGAAGCTTATAAAGTCGCTTATGCTAAATAACCGACGTTTAAAATCGACGGTAACCGAAGATACTCACCTCGAACGATGGTTAGTTTCTTATGCTGATTACATGACGCTATTATTTGCATTATTTGTTGTACTTTATGCATTTGCATTAGTTAAAGAAGAAAAGTATGCACTATTATCAGACAGTTTAGGTGAAATATTTCATTTGTCAGGGAACGAAAAGCAAGGAGGTCGCGGTGTTGTTATTCAAAATAGCAGCGATACCCCTTTAACTTCTGGCGATAAAATTAGTAAAGATAATGATTATAATAAAGGATTATTAGAAGCTGTAGGCACTGAACCTGTTGAAGGAGATAGTGAAATAGTTAATCCAGATAGCAAGTATGTCGGAACTCCTTTTTCGTCAATGAAAGAAAAATTAACACAAGATTTATTAGAAGTTATCGAAGATGGCTCTGCTAAAATAGAACAAGATGATAACTGGTTAACGATCGAATTTCGTAGTGGATTACTATTCGATAGTGGCAGCGCAGTAACAAGAAATGTAACAAAATCGGTATTAAAAAAAGTAATTGGCACTATTGCTCCAGCTAATAATTATGTACACGTTAGGGGGTATACTGATGACCAAGGCATTAATAATGAACAATTCCAATCTAATTGGCAATTATCCTCAGCAAGGGCAAGTGCAATAGTACAAGAGCTTCAGGTTTTAAATGTTGAACCACAACGATTAGCTATCGAAGCATACGGACAATATAGACCTAAAGTTGAAAATGTTGATGCACAATCCAGAGCTAAGAATAGACGTGTTGTTATCGCTATTAGTAAATTTGGTTGGCATAAAGAAATAATTGAAAAAATCGAATTACCTGTCAATGAAGAAAAGGTGACTAATTCGATATTAAATAACCCAGATAGTGACGAGATACAGGTTATTGAATTACCCAGTGGTGGACTAAGAATAACCACACGTAATCAGGAGTAATATGTGAAAGTTTGGAGCATAGCTAATCAAAAAGGTGGCGTAGGTAAGACAACTACAGCGCTTACTCTTGCTGGAATTCTGGCAAAACGTGGAAAAAGAGTTTTACTAGTTGATATTGATCCTCATTCATCAATGGGTTTTTCATTAGGTGTTGATTGTGACGCTTTAGAGTACTCCTTATATGATTTATTTACTTGTCCAGAAAAGTTCATCGATCGCCTCACTCAAAAGGTTATTAATAAAACGAGTGTAGAAGCTATTGATATTATTCCTTCGTCAATGGCTCTTGCAACATTAGATCGTGAATTAGGGCATAAAGAAGGAATGGGACTGATATTAAAGAGAATATTATCAGGCGTGTCTGATCGTTATGATTATGTGATTGTAGATTGTTCACCGGTATTGGGCGTTTTAATGGTTAATGCTTTAGCGTGCTCGAGTCGGGTTCTTATTCCTGTACAAACTGAATATCTTGCATTTAAAGGCTTAGAGCGAATGGTTAAAACTCTATTAATAATGCAACGTTCAAATAAAAAACCTTATAATTATTTAATTGTTCCTACCATGTTCGACAGACGTACTAAAGCAAGTGTAGCGTCATTAAAAACGATGAAAGAGCAATTTGAACATCGAGTCTGGGATAAAGTAATTCCTGTAGATACTAAATTTAGAGATGCTAGTGAGCGTCATTTACCACTACCACAATTTGCACCCCGTAGCCGCGGTGTTGTTGCGTATGGATTATTATTAGATACCTTGTTAAAGCAAGACAGAGATAGCGCATAAAGCGTTGAGTAAGGGTTGTTATGGAAAGTCGGTCTTCAAAAGCGGTTAAAAATTTTTTTGATGTGCTATTAGATGAACCAACTAAAGGTGTTGATATTGAATCGCAACCTTTAGCTAAGTTATTAGAAAAAGTAGGCGATATTGCTCCAGACATACATGTAGAATCTGAATTGATTGATCCAGCTTTATTCGCTGAAGTAAAAGAAACTATTTTTACAGAGCCTGAAGTTACGATTTCAGAAGAAAGAATTGAACCTGAAATTGTACATAATAAACCTGAATTAGATGTAGAATCACAAACAGAGATAGCAGCTCAGGAAAGTCCATTATTAACTAATTTACTTTCTACAGAATTAGAAGCTGGCTTTCCTGTTTTATTTTTTGAAGCAATGGGCGAAACTTATTCTGTTCCTTTAGTTAAATTAAAAGGTATTTATAAGAAAAAATCATTATCAAAGTTAATCGGTAAACCTGATTGGTTTAATGGTGTACAAATTGAACGTGACCAAAGACTTAATGTAATTGATACCGCTTTATATTTAATGCCTGATAAATACGGCAGATTAGTAGAATATTCACCAAATTATCAGTATATTATTGTTATTGGTGAAAGTAATTGGGGATTACAATGTAATCGCTTAATTGATAGCATAACGTTATCGCATGATGACATAAAATGGCGTACTGATGTAACTAGAAGTCCTTGGCTTGCAGGTACGGTAAAACAAAGGATGTGTGGTTTATTAGCCGTTGATGCCTTAATCGAATTATTTGAAAGCAATGAAACGAAGTAACGAATTATTGCAATAGAGGGAAAGTATTATGAATGCAGAAACCGAAATGTCAGTTAACGCAGTCGACAGTGATGAAATGTTACAATGGGTTACCTTTAAGTTAGAAAGCGAAACTTATGGCGTGAATGTAATGCAAGTTCAGGAAGTATTACGATATAGTGATATTGCTCCTGTACCTGGTGCACCATCTTATGTATTAGGTATTATTAATTTACGTGGTAGTGTTGTTACGGTTATTGATACCCGTTCACGTTTTGGATTACAATCAGCTGATGTTACCGATAATACACGTGTTGTAATTATTGAGTCGGACAAACAGGTTATCGGAATATTAGTCGATAGTGTTGCTGAAGTTGTTTACATGAAAGCGTCTGAAATTGAGCTGGCGCCAAATGTTGGTACTGATGAAAGTGCTAAGTTTATTAAAGGTGTTTGTAATCGTGAAAGTGAACTACTTATTCTTGTTGATCTTGATAAATTATTAAGTGACGAAGAATGGGATGACGTAGGTTCATTTTAATTCATTAGCAAAAATCAAATAATTAAACAAGCAGGGTAGAACGTGAACGAATTTGTATTATGGATTATTCCTGCTGTTTTTTTGATAGTTATTTTAATGTTATGTTTTTCCGTTGAAAAACGTAAAAGACAAATTAGCGCGTTAAAGTTATTGTTTACTGAGCAACAACGACAGCTTTCTGAAATGAAAAGTGAAATACACGAATTGCGTTGTGGCACCTTAGGTGTTGGTACTCGTGTACAAAATGTTGAAGGTCAACTTGCACAGGCTATTGAACGTCAAAACGAATTTGCTACAGTTAATGATGATCCACAAACTAAACATTATGGCCATGCCATGAAAATGGTAGAATTAGGTGCATCAGTTGATGAGCTTGTTAAAGAATGCGATTTAACACGTGGCGAAGCTGAACTATTAGTATCTCTTCATAGTAAATAATGATTAAGTGTCATTAATCATATTCTAAGAACCTTTTAACTATAAAAAGCCCTTCAAACTTGCTTATTCTTTAAGGCAATAATAGACTAGCGCCGCACTAGTAATTTGACGATTAAATATCATGAAAGTATCCCAGTTCTCCTTTGATTTACCACCACACTTAATTGCACGTTATCCTCAGCCTGAACGTAGCGCAAGCCGCTTACTTACCTTGAATGGTAATGATGGCGTTTTGACCGATGGACAGTTTATTGATGTCTTAGATAAAGTAAACGCTGGCGATTTAATGATCTTTAATGATACTAGAGTTATACCTGCTCGTGTTTTTGGTCAAAAAGAAAGTGGCGGTAAGCTAGAAGTTCTTGTCGAACGTATGATTGATGAACATACTGTACTAGCTCATGTTCGTTGTTCTAAATCTCCTAAGCCCGGTTCTAAAATTATTTTAGACGGTGATATTTATGTCACCATGGTTGCGCGTCATGAATCGTTATTTGAATTACGATTTAACGATGCACGTAATGTGTTAGATATTTTAGAAAATATCGGCCACATGCCATTACCCCCTTATATTGATCGCCCAGATGAAGACAGCGATAAAGAACGTTATCAAACAGTTTATAATAAAAATCCTGGAGCAGTTGCAGCACCAACCGCTGGTTTGCATTTTGATGATGCAATGATGGAAAAATTAAAAGACAAAGGTGTTAAAATTGCTTTTGTTACATTGCATGTTGGTGCTGGTACATTTCAACCTGTAAAAGTTGAAACGCTCGACGAACATATCATGCACAAAGAATACATCGAGGTATCACAAGAGGTTAGTGACAAAGTTATCGCAACAAAAGCGGCTGGCAAACGAGTTATTACTGTGGGTAGTACTTCAATGCGATCATTAGAAAGTGCGGCCATGAAAGCACTTGATAATGATCAATTAATTGCACCATTTTATGGTGATAGCGATATATTCATTTACCCAGGTTACGAATTTAAAGTTGTCGATGCAATGATTACAAACTTTCACTTACCTGAGTCAACACTCATTATGTTAATTAGTGCATTTGCTGGCTATGATAATGTAATGAATGCCTATCATCATGCCATTGAAAACGAATATAGATTCTTTAGTTATGGTGATGCGATGTTTATTGAGAAAACTCAATAATGACAAATAAAAAATTAAATTGATGATAAATGAAATCAATTTAACACACACCTTGAAATATCAAGGTTGAGTCCACACATATTTATTAACAGAGAATTGTCAGACTGTTTTTCTGGCAGGAAATATTATGAAATTTGAATTAAACAAAACAGATGGTCGTGCACGCCGCGGCAGATTGACCTTTGAAAAAGGGACTGTCGAAACACCCGCATTCATGCCTGTAGGCACATACGGTACAGTTAAAGGTATGACACCTGAAGATGTTACTGAAAGTGGTGCTGAAATATTATTAGGTAATACTTTTCATTTATGGTTACGTCCGGGTATGGAAGTAATACGTGCTCATGGTGGTTTACATCAGTTTATGAATTGGGAAGGTCCAATTTTAACTGATTCAGGTGGTTTTCAAGTATTTAGTCTTGGTGCTACTCGAAAAATTACAGAGAAAGGTGTTCACTTCAGATCGCCAATTAATGGTGAAAAAGTATTTATGGACGCTGAAGTGTCTATGGATATTCAATATGATTTGAATTCTGACGTTGCAATGATTTTTGATGAATGTACACCTTATCCTGCAACGTGGGATGAAGCTAAACAGTCAATGGAAATGTCACTTCGCTGGGCACAACGTTCTCGTGACCAATTTGATAAACGTAAAAATCCTAATGCATTATTTGGTATTGTCCAAGGTGGTGTATATGAAGATTTACGTGATGTATCACTTGATGGTTTACAAAATATTGGTTTTGATGGGTATGCCATTGGTGGTTTAGCTGTTGGTGAACCTAAAGAAGATATGCACCGTATTTTACGCCATGTACTTCCTAAGTTACCCGTTGAAAAACCACGCTATTTGATGGGCGTTGGTAAGCCAGAAGACTTAGTGGAAGGCGTTCGCCGTGGTGTTGATATGTTCGATTGTGTTATGCCAACGCGTAATGCACGTAATGGTCATCTATTTACGACGTTCGAAATCGTTAAGATTCGTAATGCTAAGCACAAAACTGACACTTCACCACTTGATAGTGAATGTGATTGTTACACCTGTAAAAACTACACAAGAGGTTATCTACATCACTTAGATAAGTGTAATGAAATTTTAGGTGCACGTTTAAATACGATTCATAATTTACGTTTTTATCAACGTATTATGCAAGAGTTACGTGATGCAATAGACAATAATCAACTTGATGAATATGTAAGCCAGTTTTACAGTCGTCAAGGCAAAGAAGTTCCAGCATTAGATTTCTAATGTAATACAAATTTTGAGAATACGAAGCTATTTCTGTTCTCACAATATTTTAATAACTTAATAAGAAAAATATAGGGGAAGTAATGTTTATTTCAAGTGCACACGCAGCAAGTTCAGCCGCTCCTGGTGGCGAATATGGTAGTTTAATTATGTTAGCAGTTTTCGGTTTGGTGTTTTATTTCATCATCTACCGTCCTCAAGCTAAGCGTGTTAAAGAGCATAAAGGTTTAATGTCATCAATGTCTAAAGGCGATGAAGTGCTAACAAATGGCGGCATCATTGGTAAAATTTCTAAAATTAGTGATGACAGCGATTATATCAATATCGAAATCAGTACTGATTTGAATATTACTATCAAGAAAGATTTTGTTTCAGCTGTTTTACCAAAAGGCACAATGAAGTCTTTATAGGCTAAGGAAATTGCATGTTAAATAGGTATCCTTTATGGAAAACATTGATGATTGCGTTAACCGTAATTATTGGTTTTCTATATGCGGCGCCTAACTTATATGAACCTGATCATGCACTGCAGATATCAGGCATCAAAGGTCGAGATGTTCAAGTCTCGACCTTTGAGCGTATTCAAACTAAGTTAGCGAAGCAACTTGATGTTAAATCGGCTGTTTTAGAAAATGGTCAGGTTTTGGTTCGATTAAAAGATTCAAGCTCACAGCTTAAAGCACGTGATATTGCTACTGACTTACTAGGGCAAGATTACAATATAGCGCTTAACATGGCTCATACAACGCCAGGTTGGTTGAATGCTATCGGTGCTTCGCCGCTGAGCCTTGGTTTGGATTTACGGGGTGGTATTTACTTCTTAATGGAAGTAGATATGAGTGATTTGCTTAAGACAACTCATGAACAGATGGTGTTGGATTATAAAACTGATCTTCGTCAAGAGAAAATTCGTTATCGTACTATACGTTTATTACCTGATGGTGTGACGTTAAAGTTTCGTGATGAAGCAACACTTGAGCAAGCATTGGTGTTACTTGAAGATAATTACAAAACAACAGTTTTCAGACAATTAAGATCTGATCCGCTAAGTGTTCGCGCTACGATGAGCGAGCAATTATTGCGTGAAATTAAATTGTCAGCTGTAGAACAGAATATTACGATCATACGCTCTCGTGTTAATGCTCTTGGTGTTGCAGAACCTGACGTACAACGTCAAGGTGAAGATCGTATCGTTGTTCAATTACCTGGTATTCAAGATACAGCTAAAGCGAAAGAAATTTTAGGCGCAACAGCGACTCTTGAATTTCGTTTAGCTGATGATCAAGCATCACCAACTAACATTCCTGCAGGCTCAAAGCTATATAATCGCCAGCAAGGTGGTACGGTTGTTCTTAAAAAGAAAGTTATTTTACGTGGTCAGCATATTACTGATGCACAATCTGGCTTTGATGAGAATGGTACACCAGAAGTAAACATTAAGTTGGACGCCAAAGGCGGCAACAAAATGGCTCAGTTCTCTAAAAACAATATTAATAATGCCATGGCGAGTGTATTCATTGAATACAAACCGACTGGTAAAGTTGATGCTGACGGTAAGCAAATTCTAAGAAAAGTTGAAGAAGTTATTAGTGTCGCTAATATCAGTACGCAACTTGGTCGTAACTTTAGAATTACTGGTCTTGATAGTCCTGCAGAAGCTCGCAATTTAGCGTTGTTACTTCGTGCCGGTGCTTTACGCGCGCCAATTCAAATCGTTGAAGAGCGTACTGTTGGCCCAAGTCTTGGTAAAGAAAACATTGAATTAGGTGCAACTGCTATTGTATTAGGTTTGGCGGGTGTTCTATTGTTCATGTTAGTTTATTACCGTGGATTTGGTGTGGTATCTAATATTGCACTAGCGGCAAATGTAGTACTCATTATTGGCGTAATGTCGATGATTCCAGGTGCAGCATTAACGCTACCGGGTATGGCTGGTATTGTACTAACTGTTGGTATGGCAGTTGATGCTAATGTACTGATTTTTGAGCGTATTCGTGAAGAAATACGGGCTGGACGTTCAGTTCAACAAGCTATTCATCATGGTTATGATTCTGCATTTTCAACAATATTTGATGCTAATATTACGACGCTAATTGCCGCTATTATTCTTTTCTCGTTTGGTGCTGGTCCAATTAAAGGATTCGCGATAACGTTATCGATTGGTATTGTTACATCAGTATTTACAGCGGTGGTTGTAACACGTGCAATTGTTAACCTTTGGGTTGGCGGTAAGCGCATTGATAAAATCTCTATATAGGTGATAGATAATGTTTGAAATATTAAAAACTAAAAGTACTATCAACTTTATGGCATGGCGGAAAGTAGCGATTGTATTTTCTGCTGTTATCATGCTTGCTAGTGTTGGAATTGTTACTACCAAAGGTTTGAACCTAGGATTAGATTTTACTGGAGGAACTGTTATTGAAGTTGGTTTCAGTGACGATGCTAATCTAAAAAGTGTACGTGATACATTAGGTGCTAATGGTTTTGAAGATGCTATTGTTCAAAGCTTTGGTAGTACACGAGATGTATTAATTCGTTTAGCACCTCGTGACGATGTAAATGCTGAAACTATTGGTTCTGATATATTGAAAGTATTGAATGATAATTTAGATCAAGAAGTTAGTATGCGCCGTATTGAATTTGTTGGCCCCAAAGTAGGTGATGAACTCGCTGAAAAAGGTGGCTTAGCAATGATTGCTGCGCTTATCTGTATCATGATATATGTTGCACTACGTTTTGAATGGCGTTTTGCTTTAGGGGCTGTTACAGCGCTTGTACATGATGTATTTCTAACCATTGGTTTATTTTCTTTACTACAACTTGAATTTGATTTAACGGTATTAGCGGCTATTCTAGCGGTAATTGGTTATTCACTAAATGATACGATTGTTGTTTCTGATCGTATTCGTGAAAACTTCCGTAAATTACGTACAGGTTTACCAAGTGAAATAATTGATATATCACTAACACAAACAATGAGTCGTACGTTAATTACTTCATTAACGACAATCATCGTATTGACAGCCTTATTTCTAAAAGGTGGTGCATTAATTCATGGTTTTGCTACTGCATTACTATTTGGTGTGTTTATTGGTACTTATTCATCAATCTACGTTGCTTCATCAGTTGCATTGTCTTTAGGTATTACTAAAGAAGACTTAATGCCTGTTGAGGTTGAAAAAGAAGGTGAAGATCAAGAAGAAATGAATCTCTAGTATTTATTTCCTAATAAGCTAGCCAAGCATTTGGCTAGCTTTTTACTTAAAATCAAATTATCGTATTCTCCACATTATTTTTCTAATTCTATCCCATGGTCTATTTATAATTATTCACGTAAATATAAGTTTATTTTACGACCTAATTTAAGTGATAACTATTAATTAAAAATGGTAACTATGGATATAAAATAATGGTTATCAATATAATATAAAGCGCGATTAGACTATCAACAGAATGGTTAACGCTTAGCAATCAATGAAAGGTAGTAAAGTGTTGATGTTGTATTATATTGCGCTTTTGCGCGCCATAGCCCATTGTTATCTACTATATCTATCAATGTTAAATCGCTACAACCTATATGGTTGATATTCATATTTCCTTTATTAAGCAATTGGGCTAATTGACTCATGCATAACGTGATCGTAATCGAGTCTTTATTTAAAACCACGACTAAATTATGAATTTTTTTCTGATGATCTTTCGCGAATCGATTTTTATGAAAATAACTAATCAACCACGTGAGTAGCATGCTAAAAACCACTGACAATGCAAATGCAATCATACCAAAATGGATATGAACGGTTGCAACCATTCCTAATTTAATCGTGACTGCTAAGATAGCGATAACATAAACCATTTACTCATTGTTGCTAATTTATCAAGTCGTTGTTGTTGAATATGATTAAAGATTGTAGAAGCATTAATGGTATAAAATAACATCAACATTTTTATGACAGGCATCAGTAAGCTAAAAGTAAACAATAAAATGAATAATATATATTCACCTTGTTGTGCTAGATGAAAGACACCTTTTGCGAGTGAAAATGTATCATTTAAAAAGTAAAAGTGACTAAAAGTAAACATTGGGCAGCTAAAACCAATAATGAGTAGAACACTAATCATTACCCACAGAATATTTAATATACATTGGTTCCAATTAAACATTTATCACCTTTACTAGACATCAATACTTATGCAAATAATCGTTAGATAATAACTTGATATTATATTATCTAGTAAAAATGGTTCTCGTAATTGAAAACCTTGAACATAGTTTATTTTACAATCACATAATAGATCTATTATGTGATTGTTTTCAACATGACTAGCGCTAGCTTCACTGTCGTATTCTTGTTCAATTTGTTGGTATTGATCAATATTAATAACGCTCAAACTATGTGTTCGGATATTTCCCTTTGGCTTCATCAATAAGTATTAAAGATGATGATAAAAAGCTTGTCTGTTATAAAGTTTAGTTAATGGAGCATGGTTATTGTAATAATTAATTCGACTAATACTTTGGCTAATTTTTGTAATATCTGAAAAGACAAAAACTAAATGATTGATTTCATTTTGGTCTATTAAAATAGGGGAGATATTCGTCATTGTCCAATAGTCACCGCATTCTTTTGTTTAATTTTTAATGTCGCTTTGCCATTGTTTATGTTTTTAAACTGCTGATTAATGTGATTGAAACTTTAGTATTATCAAGCTGTAATTGTATCTCGGTAATGATGTATTAAAAAATACTTTTGATTGATTTGTTATGAGCTAGCATATCTAAAACAACACTACGAAGTGTGTTTATTGGTAGGATTTTTTTGAGTGTTAATTTCTACTCTCCGGCCAATACATAATGCACCTACTTGATTATATAGCTCATCATATATTGGTTGGCTCCGTAACTCTAGAATATAT
>CALJMY010000030.1 GCA_937981905.1 uncultured Enterobacterales bacterium | reverse complement strand
GTTCTAACAAACGTCGTGGTAGTAATAATGGTAATAACTCTAGCAATAACAGTGGGAATCGTAGTCGTCGTTAATCGCGTTTGTTAACATATTATTTTAACGTGCTATTTAAACGTACTGTATTAAAAGTGGTCTTTCATTAAGGACTAATTTTAAATAGTACGTTAATAGTTTTAATAGAGCGCGTTAATACTGTTCCACAGTTTTTTATTTTCTATCATTTCAAAACCCAACTTTTGCCCTTCTCGCACAATATAACCATTGATGAAATCTATTTCAGTTTCACGTTTAAATTTCACATCTTGTGCCATCGATGAGTAATTATCAGCCGTTGCAATAACAACTCTCATAATAGTTTCTTTAAGAGTTTCTGCTGTGTAAATCCATGTGGGTTCTAGTAACGGAATAACTTGTTGTAATTCTTTAATTATTAAGTCGATTTGAGATTGAAACTCAATTGCTTGTAATTTTCCATTCTGGCATTGGTTAAGCGCGGTTAATGGATTAATAACGCAATTAATCGCTAACTTTAGTAATAAGGGTTGTTGAATACTTAAGTGTGTTTTAACGGGAGGCAAAACACCATCTAGAAGCGCCTGACAATCGATTAATTGTTGTGGAGTGTTGTGTTGGTAATTACCAATAACTGTTTGGCCAAGTCCTGTATGAATAATAGTATTATCTTTTAATAAGGCCCCATGAGTTGTTGTTGCTAAGATCACTTTGTGTGTTTCATTAAGTGTTAAATGATCAACAGACCCCATTCCATTGTGTAATAAAATAATAGGGGCTTTGATTTCATTTAACCAAGGTGATAAAGCATCTTTAACTTGATAGGCTTTAGTTGTTACTAATATTAAATCGACATCTTGAGGCATTGTTTTGGAGAATGTAAATTCGATATGATTGCTGTCACCATCAATATTTTTTAAATATTGCTTCTTATTAGGTAGTAACTCTCGATGAGTCAATAGCGTAATTTGATGACTTCTTTGATGAAAATGATGTGCCCACAACAATCCAATAGCGCCATGACCAATAATAACGATATGCTTTTTCATTATTTATTAAAAAGCCTTTTAAAAGCAGGAACAAGCGTTAATATGTAAAATAAAGCAACACCAATAGCATCTGCAATAACATCATCAACACCGCCAGAACGATAAGAAATGAAATGCTGAACACACTCTACGGCAACCCCATAACCTACTAATAAAGTAATTTGATAGCGCTTAGCTATGTTAATACATTTATAAACCAATACACTCAAACAAAAAAATACAATGATGTGTCCGTATTTATCACTGTGTGGAATATTATCAGGTAAGCTTTGTGGGCTAAAAAATAAATAAGAAAATACGATAACAGACAAGCTTAGAATAGCGATTGAAAGAGGGCGGCTCTGCCATATACTTTTTATTAAATTTTTCACAGGCTTTCCTGAAATAATGGATAACTTCTTTATCAAGCAACTTTATCATAAGGACTTCAATAACAAACTACTAATTTTTGTGTTAATTATTACCTTAGTGCCTGTTTATTGATAATAAACCTGATAATATCGCTTCATTAATTTGTTATAAATCTTTAGAGAACTATTATGCCTTCGTTTGATGTTGTATCCGAAATTGAAATTACAGAAGTAAGAAATGCTGTTGAAAACTCAACCCGTGAATTAGCCACCAGATTTGATTTTCGTGGTAAAGAAGCAAGCTTTGAATTAAATGGTGAAGTAGCCGTATTAAAAGCGGAAGATGATTTTCAAATCAATCAAATGCTAGACATCTTTCGTGCGAATCTTGTTCGTCGAAATGTTGATACTAAAGCAATGGAAGTTGATGAAAAACCGACACATACCGGTAAAACATTTTCTTCAAATGTAAAATTTAAAGAAGGTATTGAACCTTTAGTTGCTAAGAAATTAGTCAAAGAAATTAAAAGCTCAAAGATTAAAGTACAAGCGGCTATTCAAGGTGAAAAATTACGTATAACTGGTAAAAAGCGTGACGATTTACAAGCGGCTATGGCCTTAATTAGACAGACTGATTTAGAGCAGCCATTTCAATTTGAAAACTTTAGAGATTAATTTTTGAAGGCTAAACAGCTTCTCAAACATAAAAGGCCATAATGACCAAACTATCGATGAAAGAGGCGATTTTTAATCGCCGAATGCTAATTTGTCTATTTACTGGCTTTAGCTCGGGTTTACCATTATTTGTATTGTATCAATTAGTTCCTGGTTGGTTACGATCTGAAGGCGTTAGTCTCGCAGAAATTGGACTATTTTCATTAATTGGTATTCCTTATGTTTGGAAGTTTGTTTGGTCGCCCGCTTTAGATCGTTTTAGCTTACCGTTTTTAGGTCGTCGACGCGGCTGGATGCTACTAACCCAAATTATTCTCTTCATAACCATTGCCTTATTTGGCTTTGTAGATCCTGTTTTATCTATTTGGTCTGTTGCTTATTTAGCGGCAGCTGTAGCCTTTTTTAGTGCTAGTCAGGATATTGTTGTTGATGCTTATCGCCGTGAATTACTCTCTGATCAAGAACTCGGGCTTGGTAATTCACTCAACGTACAAGCTTATCGTGTCGCGGGATTAGTACCCGGCTCTTTAGCCTTTATTTTAGCGGATCATTTACCTTGGAATAGTGTCTTTTTAATTGTTGCAGCGTTTATGTTGATAGGGATTGTCGTTACATTATGTATTAGTGAAGCGCATATAGAAAACAACGCCCCTAAAACAATGAAAGACGCTATTACGTTACCTTTTAAAGATTTTATTAATCGAGAAGGGCTTAAAAGTGCATTATTTATTTTAGCTTTTTTAGTGTTATATAAATTAGGTGATAGCATGGCAACTGCGCTTCAAACCCCCTTTTTTATTGATATGGGCTTCACTAAAACACAAATTGGTGTCGTCGCTAAAAGTTCTGGTTTAATTGCTATGATGGTTGGTTTAGCAATTGGCGGAATCATCATGCTAAAACTGAGTATTAACCGTGCATTATGGCTGTTTGGTGTCGTTCAAATTGTTAGTATCTTGGGCTTTGCTGCACTGGCTGAAATAGGAAACAATGTTTATGCATTGGCATTTGCAATGGGCTTTGAATATTTAGGCGTAGGGCTTGGAACGGCAGCATTTGTTGCTTACATGGCAAAACAAACTAATCCAACATTTGCAGCTACTCAATTTGCGTTGTTTAGTGCGTTAACCGCATTACCTAGAACCTTTGCTAATGCGACCACTGGATTTATTGTTGAGCAGATAGGATGGACTGGTTTTTATATATTTTGTGTTGTATTAGCTATACCTGGAATGCTGATGTTGTTTAAAGTAGCACCATGGAATGAAAAGCAGAAAATATAATTTTTTAGTTAAAAATAAGATAATTGGTGTGAAGATTAAGGTCTAATACCAACGCAATTATTAGGAACTGCTAAGGTGGGATCTAGCAAATAATTACAACATTGATTAACTTTTGAGCGTAGTTGTTTGTTTTGAATTAAATCACTTTCTTCTTCAAATTGTATGATAAAAAATAGATACCAGAATACACTTTCATAATCACATATTTCTTGTTGTTGGGCTTTATCTAATGTTGCCCATTCCTCAAGAATATCCCACGTAATTAAGTGAACTTCATCATATTTTATAGATTGGTCCATTAGTTTATTAACGACATAAACCAGTTGCTCAGCCTTTTTCTTAATAAATACTTCAGGCGTCAATATATAAATACTCAAAGAGCGTTTTCCTTTGTTTGATTGGATATCTATGAGGTTGTTGTTAGAATTATTATTCTATGAGTTGCGCTGTTTTTAAATAGACTTTGGTTAATGGGACATTATCCCAGCCTTTTTTTAAGTCTGAACCTACATGAACATTAGCTATTTTATCTAAAACATCTAAACCATCAATAACTTCACCAAAAACAGTATATCCCCATCGTCTGGCACTAGGGTTTAAATTATTATTACCGTCTTCTTTTACATTAAAATAAAACTGTCTTGATGCTGAATGAGCTTCTGTTTCTCTAGCCATAGCAATTGTGCCGTAATCATTAGTTAGACCATTGCCTGACTCATTAACGATAAGATAATTATCATCTCTTTGAGTCATGTCTGAGTTAACACCACCGCCTTGTACAACAAAATTATTAATAACTCGATGAAAGATTGTATTATCAAATTCTTTATTAGTTGTTAACCATAAAAAGTTATTTACAGTAATAGGTGCCTTTAATCTATCTAACTCGACAGTTATATTTCCTAGGTTAGTAATTAACTTAACCTGAGGAAATGAGTTGTCTGCTTGAATATTTGAACCGCGATACTGTTGACTGATATCAACTTTTATTTTTTGAGTATCCGCATTACTCCTTAAAGGAATTAGTAATAGAGCAAACACAGCAAATAAATAGATTCGACGGTTCATAGCGTATCCTTACAGGGTTAAATAATTAATGACTTGAGGATCTTGACTGATGTCATTAAGAATTAAGTATAGAAGTTGATTGAAATCTTGTTCCATCACAGCAATATCGGCTTTTAAAGGGCCTTTACTTGCACCTGTGCGTTTAAAGGTTTTGTTAACAACTTTATCGCCGCTATCTAATGTGACATTTAGCTCTATGAGTGCTTTAGTATTATATGAAAAACTATCCTGAGTAAGCTTTATTGACATTTTTCCGATATTTACTTTAACTAAATTACTATTGAAACCATGTCGAATAGTTGGTTTTAGTTGATTAAAACTAGATAATAATCCTTGTTTTACTAAAGAACTCGTCGGTGCTTGAGCAGGTAAATAACTAATTTTACCTGCTTTGTTAGTTTGTAAGATATCTTGTCGAGTTCTAAAGTCTGTCACATCAATATTCACCGAACTATTAGTCAGTGAATTATCAGTATAACTTGGTGCTGCATTAATAATAAAATTTGACGGAGCAGTAGTACAACCGTTAGATAATATAACGACTAATAAAACGATGATATATTTCATAATGTGCCTAGTATTTAATTGCGTCTAAAATTACAAACTTGCTGTTTGATGCTACTGTTGTACAGTTGTCAAAAATACGTTGTAATTTAATGTGGTAAGCTAAATGGCGATTACCAACAATACGTAATGTGCCGCCATGTTTCAATGTACGGTAAGCATCGTGAAACATTTGCCAAGCAATGTGATCAGTTACTGTTTTTCCTTGATGAAAAGGAGGGTTTGAAATAATTAAGTCAGCTTGATCATAATCATAACCGCTTAAACAATCATGCCAATCAAATTCAAAACGATCTTGTGATTCAAATCCTTTTTCACAATTTAAACGTGCGCTAGCAACTGACATGTAAGATTCATCAGTAAAGCGAACTGTTGCTTCTGGATTAGCAAGAGCAACACCTAACCCTAAAACACCGTTACCACAGCCTAAATCGATAACATAACCATCTTTAAGATCTTTTGGGATATTCTCTAACATTAACTGCGCGCCAATATCTAACTGATTGTTTGCAAATACACCTGCATGGTTAAAGATCGTTAGTTCAGTGTCAGGTAATGGCCAGCTAGTTAAATGGTCATTATCGTTATTTTTTATTGCGTTATTTTTTGTTGCAAAAATTAAACGTGATTTCTTTTTCGCTAATGATGTTGTTGTATCACCAATATACTTTTGAAATAATTTTAAACCTGAGTTATGAACATCTTTTGCTTTTGCAAAACCAATTACAATTGTGTCATGACTGATAATTTCACCAATTAGCTGTAATTGTTGAGCAAGTAATGCATTACTTTTAGGTAATTTAATTAATACAACATCTGGTGTGATCTTTGGCGCTGTTAAACTATCTAGGTATTCAATTGTAGGAGAAAGTTGATTATCTTCAATATTTTGTTCTACAGCACATTTAGCAATGTATGAATCTGACTGCCAAAATAATTGATGGTCTTTTAATGCACAAGCTAAAGTACCGAATGAATCATTAACAATCATGATTTTAGCATTGGACAAGTTAAGGCTATGTAAATGATTTAATACATATTCATCACTGCTGTCCCAAGCTTGTAAATTTTTGTCATTTGACTTTGGAAAGCGGTTTAATAATATTTCTTGGTCGTTAATATTTAACAGAGTATTCATATAATAAAGTAATCACTAATAAGTTTGCGCTATTGTCGCAAAAAAACGTCGTTGCATCAGTATTTATTTTAAGTATAAAGGTGTGATGGAACTAATTTTTGAAACAAATTACTCGAACTAGAAAAAAGCCTGATGAATACCTCAATTCACATTGTAAAATTAATTCTATGTAATCAATAACAAAAGTCGAATTATTATAGGATTGTTGATAATGTGTAGGTCGTGATTAGGCTATTGGGTATTTATAAATTTAATATGTGCAATACTCAGAAATTATAATAATAAAAATACCATTCAATTTGATATTTAAGGTAAGAATATGACGACGGTAAGAAATAATGTTATTCGTGTAAATAAAACATTAATTGCAGCGGCGATAACATTGGCTTGTTCTAATATAACATTTGCACAAGATGCAAACGTCGTTAAAACTATTTCATTAATAAAAAAGCCGATCTCCTTAATTAAAGGGAAAAAAGACGCTGTCAATAATGATACTACTTCGACCAAAAACAAAAGTGATAAAATTGATACTGCTTACGATGATATAGCTCGTTTATTAAATCAACTTCCAGGTGTTTTTTCAGTAAATAATTTACCTAATGATAATAATCCACTTATTACCCATCACAGTGCACCCTCTAATGGAAGTTTAACGTTATTGACAGATAATATTTCTTTAAGTCCTGCTCCTTTTTATCTTGGTGGTATAAAACATATAACGCCATTATTTTTTGCAGAAGGTAATTCTGTTAACTCCTCTTCAATCAATAGTTTTCCTGTAGCCACAACATCTAATATTACGAGTAAGGCACCTAGAATTGAAGAATCTGGTAATGTGAAAGTTAATTTTGGTAGTAATAATAAACGGGGAATTAGTGTTGACCATGGACAAGATAATGATGACTTTGGACACCGATTTTATGCAGCGAAACAACAAGTTGACTCGCATCGTGAATTTAGCAATGGTGATCAAGGACAATTTGACTCAAATGAAATTTTTCTAAAGATTAAAGAAAATAAACTTGGCAATAATAAAAATAGAACGCAATTATCCTTACATTATAAAGATTTTACTAATGATGAGTCATTTGTTGGTCTATCTGACAACGACGCTAAGTCATCATCACAGAAACGATATGATGGAACAAAATTAGATAATGTTAGTGGTGATGACTTAGCACTAGGGATTAACCATCAAACTGTTTTATTTAGTGGTGAAACTGTTACTACGGATATCTATTACAACACTGGTGATATTAGTTATTATCAAACAGGCCGAATTAATGGTAATAATGTTGCTAACACAGCACAACTGTTATCTGATTTTGAAGCCTCGTCTAGTGGTTCATTAACTTTAGAGAAAGAGTCATTAGATTCTACATTTAGAACTGTAGGTTTAAAAATAGATATTGCTCAACAGTTTGATAAGCATAATTTAAATATTGGTGTGCAATATCATCGTGAAAACGTAGAACAAAGCACATCGTTTGATACTTTTAATTTAGATGAGCAATTAATATTAACGCAGCAAACTTCAGATGAAAATAGTGAATTTATTGATGCAACTTCAAAAGTTACAGCGCTATATTTAACGGATAGTTGGAAACATGGTAATTGGTCAGTCGACAGTGGTATTAAATATTTAAAAATCAAAGATCGCCGAGAATTCGATAATGCTTTCTTTAATGAAGTAAGTGATGAAACAACAATTTTCAACTTAGAAATTGGTTATAAATTCTCGCCGTCATTTTCGGGGTTTGTTAGTACAACACAAGGTGCTATAACGCAATTCTCCACTGAAAGTACACTCCCACAATCTAATAACCAATTGGCCGCTGGTATCGTTTATCAACATGATAGAGGTTTTTTGTCATTAAAAGCTTTCGATAATGAGTTTGATAATGTCTTTACACGTTGTGACTCTGTTGAAACTTGTGCATTAATTACTAAAGATAAAACTGATGTTGAAATTAATGCTATTGAATTGTCTGGTGGTTTAGTAACTTATTTTGATAACTGGTCATTACCCGTTACATTTAATTTAACGTCTAGGGAATCTAAATATATCTTTAATGATCCTAATATCGATACTTCGATTGCGTTAAGAAATAATTTTACGTTCTTACCTAAAAAACAATTTTCATTAAAAGCAGGGGCTCAATTTGACCAATTATACGTTGGAACCCGAATTCAATACCGCGGAGAGCAAGGGATAGCCTTTAATCAATTTTCCGCTAGTTCAAATAATAATATTGATGCAGTAACATTGGTTGATATTGATGCAAATTATCAAATTTCAAAACAACATCTATTATCTTTATCTATTGAAAATATTTTAGATGAAGAATATACGGACCAAACATTTTATAGCGGTAATATGCTAGGGCGAAATAGATTTGTAAGTCTAAAATATCAATTTAATTTTTAATTAATACTTGCTATAAAAAAAGTATAAAAAACAACCTTTCTAATTGTTTGTTAAGACTTTAATTGCAAAATGGTTAAAGTCTGTGATGAAAATGTGAATTTACGTATTCAGAATCAGAAATATTGATGCTAGAATTACGCCCCAGTTAGTGTAGTATTTTTTAATCGTTTATTTTTAATGCGATTTTTTAATGCAATGCTAAAAATTTGAGCGCTATAGTATTAAGTTTCGTGTCTTTAGATACTTTTTAAGTATTTTTTTTCACGCTTTTTACATAAAAATAGCAAGCAACTGTCGAGCCTAACGGCTAATTCTTTCCGTTAACCAGTGCAAGTGAATATGATTACAATAAAAAAAGGTCTGGACCTTCCTATTGCAGGTGCAATCCAGCAGCAAGTAATCCATGATGGTCCGTCCATCAAACAAGTTGCGACTCTGGGTGAAGAGTTTTTTGGCATGCGTCCTACTATGCAAGTTCGTGTAGGGGATACAGTCAAGAAAGGTCAGGTAATTTTCGAAGATAAGAAAAATCCTGGCGTTTTATATACTGCTTCAGCTAGTGGCGTCGTATCTCAAATCAATCGTGGTGAAAAAAGAGTATTTTTGTCTTTAGTGATTGATATCCAAGGTGATGAACAGGAAACTTTTGCTAGTTTCCCTGCAACAGAACTCGCTCAATTAGAGCGTGGCGTTGTAGTTGATAACCTTGTGAAATCAGGACTTTGGACAGGATTACGCACAAGACCTTTCTCAAAGGTTCCAGCGATTGCATCAGAGCCTTCAGCTATTTTCGTTTCAGCAATGGATACTAACCCGTTAGCGGGTGATCCTAGCGTTATTATCAACGAAAAATCAGAAGATTTTATTAATGGTTTGACCGTGTTATCACGATTAACTACTGGTAAAGTTTTTGTTGGTAAGCAAGCTGGCGTTGATATTCCTAATAGTAATGTTGAAAGTGTTGAGCAACATGAATTTGCTGGAGTTCATCCTGCAGGTTTAGTGGGGACTCATATGCATTTCCTTCACCCTGTTGATGCTACTCGCACAGCATGGTCACTTGGCTACCAAGATGTGATTGCGTTCGGTAAGTTATTCACTACAGGTGAACTACATAGCGATCGTGTTATTGCATTAGCTGGTCCTGGTGTTAAAGAGCCTCGCTTAATCAGAACTTTATTAGGTGCTAATACTAATGAGTTAACAGCTGATTCATTACATGAAGGCGAACAGCGTGTAATTTCTGGTTCTATATTACAAGGAGCTACGGCTGCTGGTGATGTTGCATTTATTGGTCGTTTTGCAAACCAAATAAGTGTACTTAATGAAGGCCGTGAAAAAGATTTTATGGGCTGGATGAAAGCAGGTAAAAACGTTGTTTCTATAACGCGTTCTTATATCTCTCATTTATCACCTAAACGTTTGCTTAATCTAACAACAACCACTAATGGTAGTGACAGAGCTATGGTGCCAATTGGTAGCTATGAGCGCGTTATGCCACTTGATATATTACCAACATTATTACTTCGTGATTTATGTGCTGGTGATAATGATGGTGCTCAATCATTAGGTTGTTTAGAGTTAGATGAAGAAGATTTAGCGCTATGTACCTTCGTGTGTCCAGGTAAATATGACTTTGGTCAAATTTTACGTGATCGACTAACGACCATTGAGAAGGAAGGTTAAGCAGATGGGCTTAAAGAATTATCTCGAGGAAATCGAGCCGAACTTTGAAAAAGGCGGAAAGTACGAAAAATGGTATGCACTGTATGAAGCAGCAGCAACTATTTTTTATACGCCTGGGTTCGTTAATAAAGGTAAAACACATGTTCGTGATGGCGTTGAACTAAAACGTATTATGATTATGGTATGGATGGCGACATTCCCAGCAATGTTTTGGGGCATGTACAACATCGGCTTTCAAGCAAATGAAGCTGTAATTACTGGTATGGCCATGGGTGATGCATGGCAGCAACAACTATTTACCATGATTGGTGGAGAGTTAGGTGCTGATGCCGGAGCAGGTACTTTAATGCTTTATGGTGCAATGTTCTTCTTACCTATTTATTTAACAGCGTTTGCTGTTGGTGGATTCTGGGAAGTATTATTTGCAATGGTGCGCGGTCACGAAATTAATGAAGGTTTCTTCGTTACTTCTGTATTATTTGCACTTATTTTGCCGGCTACTATTCCATTGTGGCAAGTCGCTATCGGTATTTCGTTTGGCGTAGTAATAGCTAAAGAAGTATTTGGTGGAACTGGTAAAAACTTCCTTAACCCAGCACTAGCTGGTCGTGCATTTCTGTTCTTCGCTTATGCTCCTGATATTTCAGGTGATACAGTTTGGACAGCAATTGATGGTTTCTCAGGTGCAACGGCATTAAGTCTTGTTGCTAATGAAGGTATGGCTGTTTTACAAAACTCAATCTCTTGGACTGACGCTTTCTTCGGTCGTATTCAAGGTTCTATGGGTGAAGTATCCACATTTGCTATCTTACTCGGTGGTGCATTTATTGTGTATCAACGAATTGCTTCATGGCGCATTATTGTCGGTGTATTCTTAGGTATGCTCGCAACATCTTACCTGTTTAATGCAATCGCTTCTGATACATCTGCACCAATGATGCATATGGATTGGACATGGCATTTAGTGACTGGTGGTTTTGCTTTCGGTATGATCTTTATGGCAACTGATCCTGTTTCAGCATCATTTACGAATACTGGTCGATGGGCATATGGTGCACTTATTGGTGTGATGGTTGTACTTATTCGTGTTGTTAATCCTGCTTTCCCGGAAGGTATGATGTTAGCTATTTTATTCGCCAATTTATTTGCACCTTTATTTGATTATTTTGTTGTTCAATCAAACATTAAGCGGAGGGCTGCTCGTCATGGGTAATAAAGA
>CALJMY010000029.1 GCA_937981905.1 uncultured Enterobacterales bacterium | reverse complement strand
GTTGTTATCAAGAGGGCACCTATAAATGACAGACATAAAAAAAGCGTCTAAAAAGACGCTTTATTGTGTCTGAATCTCAATTAAAAATCGAGGTCTAAGTCATCAATATTATAATGATGGCCTAAATCTAATTCATCTAATTCTTTTGCCAGTCGTTGCCTATCTTGAATTGCTTCAATTTCGCGCCACTTTTTCTTTTTACTACCTTTAGGGCGGCCTCGTTTAGCAGGTACTGCATCATAATTTGCTGCGAATTCTAACCTGTCCATGGCTTACTCCTTTGCTTAATGATTAAACAAAATATATACCCAAATAATGAACAGTGTCAACAACTATAATAAAACTATTTATATGACTTATATAAACTTTTTGGTAATAATTCTTATTACCACTGCTCTAACAGCATGGCTTCAAGTTTATTTTGATCGATAGCAAAATTACGGATCCCTTCTGACAGCTTGTTGACAGCCATTGGATCTTCATTAAATTCCCATCTAAATTGAGATTCAGTTAATGATGCTGGTGCAGGTTTTTGTTCATAATTATTTTTTAATTTTTGAACGACTTCGCCTTCACTTTGTTCAAGTTCTTTGAGTAAATCAGGGCTAATTGTTAATTTATCACAGCCGGCCAATTCTAGAATTTCACCTGTATTTCTGAAACTCGCACCCATAACTACAGTATTGTAACCATGTGTTTTGTAATATTGGTAGATTTCAGTCACTGATACAACACCAGGATCTTCATCGTTTGCATATTCTTTTTTGTCTGTATTAGCTTTGAACCAATCTAGAATACGGCCAACAAAAGGTGAGATTAAAAATACGTTTGCTTCAGCACACGCTTTTGCTTGAGCAAAGCTAAATAATAAAGTTAAGTTACAGTTGATCCCTTCTAGTTCTAGTTCTTTTGCAGCACTAATACCTTCCCACGTAGATGCTAGTTTAATAAGAATACGGCTTTTATCAATTCCAGCTTCTTTGTACATCGCTACTATTTGTTTTGCTTTAGCAACAGACGCTTCTTTATTAAATGAAAGACGGGCATCAACTTCTGTTGAAATACGACCAGGAATGGTATTTAAAATTTCACGGCCAATAGCAACAGCTAAATAATCACTAGCAGAAGAAAGTTGCTCTACTTGATCGCCGCCGTTGTCTTTACCAAATTGGATAGCTTGCGTAACTAACGTTTTATATTGCGCTAATTGTGCTGCTTTTAAGATTAGTGAAGGGTTAGTTGTTGCATCTTCAGGGTTGTAAAGTTTGATTGCTTCAAAATCGCCTGTATCAGCAACAACAGATGTCATTGCTTTAAGTTGTTCTAATTTATTCATTGAGATATCTATTCCTAATTAATCCGTTGCTTTGAGTATAGATTGATACTGATACTGTGAGCGTTGTAAATTCTATTGCCGTTAGATATAGCACGGAATTTGAGAGAACCAAAGGCTATTTTAAGCATTTAATAATTTGTGAGTGATATTTTTAGCTGTGCTTAATAAAATCGTTATATAAGTCACATTAAGCGCTCTTTTCAAATGGTTGTATTCAACTTATTACTAAGTACAATAACCAACAATATTGATTATTAAGGTGCCTTTAAATGTTAGCTGTTATTTCCCCAGCCAAAAAACTTGATTTTGAAACTCCTGCAAAAGATCTTCCAGCAGGGCGTTGTGAATTACTCGATGAAGCAGAAATATTAATGGAGCGTTGTAAAGAACTTACGGCACCAGACATTGCTTCATTAATGAAATTGAGTGACAAGCTTGCCGGATTAAATGCGGCACGGTTTGGTGAATGGGCAACGCCATTTACTACCGATAATGCTAAACATGCAATTCATTCGTTTAAAGGTGATGTTTATGTTGGACTAGATGCCGACACGTTATCTAATGACGATCTTGAGTTTGCCCAATCTCACTTACGTATATTATCTGGTTTATATGGTTTATTGCGTCCACTTGATTTAATGCAAGCATATCGTTTAGAAATGGGTACTAAGCTTGATAATACCCGTGGTAAAAACTTATATGAATTTTGGGGTGATAAAATTACTGACACGCTTAATACATCTTTAAAAGCGTCAGATAGTAAAATTTTAGTGAATTTAGCATCAACTGAATATTTTAAAGCGGTGAAGGCAAAAAATGTTAATGCGCAGATCATTACGCCAGTGTTTAAAGATTATAAAAATGGCCAATATAAAATCATTAGCTTTTATGCGAAAAAAGCACGTGGTTTGATGGTGCGTTACATGATTGATAAACGCGTTTCAACACCACAAGAACTTGAAGCGTTTGATTACGAAGGTTATCAATATGATGCTGAGCAATCTAGCGATAAAGCAATGGTGTTCATGCGTAAATTAGAAGCTTAAGCTAGCTAACTGCAATACTCAATAAGTAAAGATCAGCGTTAAGATCGCTGATCTTTAGATGACTCCATAACCATAAACGTCGATATTGAGGTTACTTGGGGTAATATTCCCAACACTTCTGTGTGAAAATTCTTATAAGTATTTAAATCTGCCGTTTCTACACGTATTAAATATTCATACGATCCAGTTATGTTATGGCATTCAACAACCTGTGCTGCAATGTCCATCGCTGCCTCAAATGCTGATTGCGATGCTTTAGTGTGAACAGATAAACCAACCATAACATAAGCTACGCAGCCAACGCCTAATGCATTTTTATTGAGCACTGCTCGATATCCTGAAATAACCTTATTGCGTTCTAACTCTTGAACACGACGTAAACAAGCTGAAGGTGATAAACCTACTCGCTGGGCTAATTCTGCATTACTAATTCGTCCATCATTTGATAGCTCATGCAATATTCTTTCATTTATTCGATTTAATGTATTCATAGATTGCAAACTTAACAATTATACCGCTTATAAAGCAAGATAATTTCATTAACTAGTACATATAATTGTTTATCAAATTAATTATGTTTATTAGGGATTTTGTATGAATTTTGAAATTTTATTAGGTCTAACTCTGTTTGCTATTGTGTCTATAACAACACCGGGTCCTAATAATTTAATGTTGATGTCTTCAGGTGCTAACTTTGGCTTTAAACGATCAATCCCTCACATGCTTGGCATTACATTTGGGGTAGCCTTTATGATATTTTTGGTCGGTATGGGATTAATGACAGCTTTTGAATTATTCCCTGTTAGTCATATTATTTTAAAAACGTTGAGCGTAATTTATCTTATTTATTTAGCGTATAAAATTGCGGTTTCTAATTTGGAAACACAAAATTGTAAAGATGGTGCCCAACCATTCACATTTTTTCAAGCATGTGCTTTTCAATGGATTAACCCTAAAGCATGGTCGATGGCATTAACGGCTATTAGTGTTTATTCGCCAGATAAAACAGTAGAATCTATTCTTTTTATTGCCTGTGTTTTTGCATTTATTAATGCGCCATCTGCGAGTTTATGGACATTGTTAGGGCAAAAAATTAGCGTGATATTAAACAATGCTCACCGGTTAAGAATATTTAATTTTACGATGGCAGGGTGTCTACTAGCGTCAATTTATCCAAGTATTATCTAAAAAATAATACACATAAAATCATAAAGCCCATTTAACACTAATGCTAAATGGGCTTTATATAATGACGTTATAGTAATAAGTGGTTAGTACTTATTGAGCTACTTGGCTTTTTTCTTTGGTAATGCTAATAACTTTTCATCAGCCTGTGCAGCTACATAAGCAACAACAGCCCAAGCTGCAACGTTTTGTGCAAGTTCACTTGGATTGATCTTATCTAATGTGTCGTTAGGCGTATGATGATAATCAAAATAGTCAGTACCATCTTGACGTAAGCTAAATACTGGAACGCCTACTTCAGGTAAAATAGAGACATCAGGGCCACCGCCAGCTTTGTTATCGCCATCGTTAATACTTAATGGTTTTAATATTTTATTAATATGTGCCATAACATCAAGGTTATCAGGATGTACTTGGCTATCAAAACGCCAGATGCTACCTGCACCAAAATCTGATTCACCAGCGAGTTTAATTTTGTGTAATTCACTCGCATTAGCTTTACGATATTCTTTAGCGCCAATTAATCCGCCTTCTTCGTTACCAAATAATACAACACGGATTGTGCGTTTAGGTTTGTATTGTTTAATAGCATGAGCGGCTGCCATGACAATACCAACACCTGCGCCATCGTCTATTGCGCCAGTGCCTTCATCCCATGAATCTAAATGTGCACCAATTAAAATGTATTCGTCAGGGTATTTACTTCCTGTAATTTCACCAATCACGTTATAAGACGTTTTAGGTTTAAACATTTTGGTATTAAGTTCCATGTTGACAGTAATGGCTTTTCCGCGTTTTTTCATCGCCATTAACATCATTGCATCTGAGGTTGAAATTGCGCCAGCAGGGATCTTTTTAACGCCATCTTTATAACGCATATTACCTGTGTGCGGCATGCGAGAACTGTCAGTTCCTACAGAGCGAATGATTAAGCCAATTGCTCCTTTTTCACTAGCAACTGATGAGCCAATAGACCGCCCCGCAACCGTTGTACTGTATTCTTTACCTTCAAGATGTCGATGCATGCGTGCATCAATGTAGGCAATTTTACCTTTAACATCTTTTGGGTTTGCATGGCTTAATTCATCAACTGAGTCAAAGAATACTAATTCACCTTTTAAACCACCTTTAGGTGTTGCCACGCTGTCACCCAAAGCGGTAATCGCTAAGGATTGCGGGTAAGGGGCTAGGATATTTGCTTTAGCTGAACCACGTTCCCAATGTCTTACTTGGACCGGTTGTTTGTACACTTTATCAAAACCAAGTGACTTGAATTTGTTTTCAGCCCAAGCTACAGCAATTAAATCTGCTTTAGTTCCTGCTAAACGAGGGCCTACTTCTACGGTTAATGATTCTACAATATCAAAACCTAAATTAGCTTTTAACGCGGTGTCACGAAGTTGATGTGCATTTTTTAGTGAAACTTTATCAACTGAGTTATTTGCATTAGCCATCATTGGTGTAATTAATGTGCTAATAATAGTAAGAGGTAGCAAAAGGTGCTTCATTATATTTCCATTGTTATTCTAAAGACTTATATAGTCTAAAGACCTGAATCATTTAATACAATGAACATAACATTTTGTAACTTTTTATAGTTAGAGCAAAGTGTAAAATTTAAAAAATTGAATGTTGAAAATAGAAAAGCCCAAGCACGAATACTTGGGCTTTAATTATTTGCTTTAATACTACAATAACCAAGTGTATAAAATTATGGGTATTTCTTTTCTAATAGATTAACTAACTCAATAAGATTATTTACGTTGTAATCAGGCGCTTTAGCTAAAGGATATAATTGTTTACCTGGACGTGCAATGAAAGCAGTTTGTAAGCCAGCTTCTTTTGCTCCTGCAACGTCCCAGCCATGCGCAGCTACCATTAATGCTTCTTCTGGTTTTATATTTAATTGTTTAAGCGCCCATGAATAAGCACGTAAATCAGGCTTATAGATTTTAATATCCTCTACACTTAATCTTTGGTTAAAGTAATGAGTAAGGCCTGCATTTTTAAATTGCGCTTTTACACCAGCATTTGATGAGTTCGTTAAACTTATCATTAAATAACCAGCTGATTTTAAGCTAGCCAGACCTTCTTTTACGTCGGCATGTGGAGGTAATGATAATAGCGGAGGAACAATCGCTTGCTTAGCTTCTTGGTTTGTTAAGGTAATTCCATTATTTTTAGCCACCATTTGTAATGACGCTACGCCAATTTGACCAAAATCATGATATTGGCCACTTACTGTATCAACTAAAGAATGATGCAACATAGTTGAAAACCAAAGTGGTAATAATTCCTTTTTACCATCGAGTGCTTTACCAACAGACGTACGCATTGACTCTAAATCAAGCAAGGTTTCATTAACGTCAAAAAATATAACTTTAGGCTTTGGAGTGGCAGCTTGCACTGAAAGTATTGGCATAAGACATAAGACTAATAATAATCTAATAGGTTTTAGTAATTTCATGTTTTGATTCCTAAATAAATAATAAAATGTAAACTGCGTATGTTTATATCAACGACAAATTAGCATAAATTTAAGACTTATTTATTAGATATATTTTAATACTGACTCATAGAGCCATATTTGTTTGTAAGAAAAGGTTTCATTTGAAGGACGTATAGATATTTACTATTTTAATAGGCATAAAAAAACCGGCTTAAGCCGGTTTTTTAACTACAACAATCAAGTTCGAATTAAAGAGCTTTAATAAGCGTGTTTAAACGAGACTTTTGACGTGCAGCTTTATTTTTGTGAATTAAACCTTTAGTCGCGTAGCGATCTAAAATAGGTTGAACTTCAGCAAATGCTTTAGTTGCTTCTTCTTTGTTACCAGCTTCGATTGCTGTTGTAACTTTTTTCATGAACGTGCGCATCATTGAGCGACGGCTTGCGTTATGCTGACGGTTGTTTTCAGCTTGAATAGCGCGTTTCTTAGCAGATTTAATGTTAGCCAAGGTAAACTCCTAGAACTGTTATGCGAGACTATTTAAAGGCGAGGGGATATTCCCTAATTTTACCTAGTATCAATCGCAAATGGTTAAAAATAAGACATAATAGCGTCAAGTTTTGTTTAGTTTTACCACGAATGGCAATATTGATTTACATTCCGTTGTGACAGAAATAGCAGACCAAAAACTTGACCGTTATGATAACGGGCGAATTCTAGCAATATTTACGGGTTAGGCCTAGCCCTAAATTAGATTTATTAGTAGAAATAAGCGTTTTTTAACGACTTCAAAAATTATATCGCTGAACTAACAATTTATTGTCGATAAAAGAAACTATTTTGTCCTT
>CALJMY010000028.1 GCA_937981905.1 uncultured Enterobacterales bacterium | reverse complement strand
GCCCCTATAAATAACGTGAGAAAATTAACATGCTTGAATCTTGGAGATGGTTTGGACCTAACGATCCGGTTACTATTAATGATATTAGACAAACTGGCGCGACTGACATTGTTAGTGGTCTGCACAGTATTCCTGCTGGTGAAGTTTGGTCTATTGAAGCGATACAAACACACCAAAATTTAATCGAAGCAACGACAGGAAATCTTAGTAAATTAACATGGAGCGTTGTTGAAAGTATCCCTGTTCACGAAGACATTAAGTTAGGTAAACCAGGACACGAGCAATATATAGAAAACTGGATTCTTTCAATGGAAAATCTTGCTAAGTGCGGGATTAAAACTATTTGTTATAACTTCATGCCAGTTATCGATTGGACTCGTACCGATTTAAACTTCCAACTACCAAGTGGTGCGTATTCTCTTCGTTTTGATCAGAAAAAGTTTGCTGCGTTTGATCTTTATATCTTAAAACGTGAAAGTGCTGCAGCAGAATATTCAGAGTCAGAAATTGCAGAAGCAAAGCAAATATTTGATGCGTTTTCAGAAAAAGAAATAACGGACCTAACCAACAATATAATTGCTGGTTTACCGGGGAAAATGACCGAAGCATACACTATCGATGATTTCCGCCGCATGCTGGCAAATTACAAGAATATTGATAGTGACGTGTTAAGAAGTCACCTGTTCGCATTTTTAGAAAAAGTATTACCACGTGCTGAAAAAATGGGTGTGAAGCTTGCGATCCATCCGGACGATCCACCGCGTGACATGCTTGGTCTGCCGCGAATTATATGTACTGCGCCCGATTTAGATATTTTATTTAATGCTCACCCTAGCCCATCAAATGGCATCACACTCTGTGTAGGTACTTATAGTAGTCGTCCAGATAACAACTTACCAGAAATGGCAAAGCAGTTTGGTTCTCGTATTTACTTCTCACATTTACGTGGTGTGAGTCGTGATAAAGATGAACAACGTTCATTTTATGAAGCAAGCCACCTTGATAGCGACATCGACATGATTAGTGTTGTTAAAGAATTATTAATTGAAGAGTCTCGTCGTAGAAAAGAAGGCGATATAGACAACGAAATATTTATTCGACCTGATCACGGCCATCAAATGTTAGATGACATTGGCAAAACAGTAAATCCAGGTTATTCAGGTATTGGCCGCCTTAAAGGGTTAGCTGAAATTAGAGGTGTAATCAGAGCACTTTCTTCAACTGACTTAACGCCTTCAACAGACTCAACGCCAGTGGACACAAGTAATGCATAATCTTATTAAATTTACAGCGAACCGAGTTTGGAGAACCTATCAAGGTGGCAAACTATTAGATCAAATGGCTGGCAAAGAAATCCCTGAAGATTCAAGTTTTCCAGAAGATTGGATTGGTTCGACAGTAGAAGCTAAAAATATTGGCCGTGAAGAAATTACCGAAGGCCTAGCGATGATTCTTGACGCTAACGGCGAAGAATATCCTTTTCGCGAATTAGTGAAACAAGATATGGAATACAATTTAGGTGCTAGCGCTGATGCGTTCCATAATTTAGATGATATCCCTCTTGTTAAATATTTAGACAGCGCAACACGTTTACATTTTCAAGCTCACCCTACTCGTGAATTTGCACAAGAGCGATTAAATTCACCTCGTGGTAAAACTGAAGCGTATGTCATTCTAGATATTCGTGAAGATGTCACAGAGCCTTATATTTATGCGGGGTTTCAACGTTCACCATCTAGAGAACAGCTAAAAGAATGGATCGAAGCACAAGATATTGACTCAATCGAACAATGTTTTGACCGCATTCCTGTTAAACCGGGTGATGTTTTCTTACTACCGGGTGGTCGTCCTCATGCATTAGGCGAAGGCATTTTGATGCTTGAAATAATGGAACCATCAGACCTAGCTGTTCGATTTGAATTTGAACGTTGTGGTTATGTCATTCCAGAAAAAGCACGTTTTATGGATAGAGGTATTGAAACAGCATTAGACGTATTTAATTTTGATCCAGTACCACCTGAGAAAATTGATGATGAATTCCGTTGTCAGCCAACGTTTCTTATTCAAGAACCTACAGGCAATAGCTTAGAAGAGTTAATTGGGCCAGCATTAACACCTTGCTTTACTGTTAAGCGTGCGATTGTACAAGGCAATTTTAATCGTCAAAAAGAAACCTTTTTCATTGGTGTTGTAACTCAAGGTTCTGGTTGTTTTAGAGCTAACGGTGAAGAAACACAACTAAAGCAATGGGATCGTTTCTTCATCCCTGCTGGCGTTACAGATTTTGAGTATGAATCAATTGATGGAATGACCTTATTAGAATGCTACCCAGGTTCTAAAATTTAATTAAAAAGGGGGAATTAACTTACCCCTTTTTTTATAAGTGATTTTTTATAAGTTCTAGTTAATAACTTCTTTAAATGTGTTTTTCTACGACTACCAAAGTAAGGTTTACATGATGTATCGACTAAGTAGAGATAATCTATCTAAATTAAACAAAAACATTAGCGTTCCAGAATATCTAATAACTTCAGATTCTGATGATCTAAGCTCCCCAATAACATCAGGCATTGTACATTTTGGTACAGGTAATTTTCATCGCGCGCATCAAGCTGTTTATTGCGATAATTTACTTGATCAAGGTGAAAGTTCGTGGGGAATTACTGGCATATCAATGCGATCTCCAGATATGCGAGATAACCTTGCCCCACAAGATTTTTTATATACCCAAGCCACGTTAGGCGAATCAACTGATTATCGTGTTATTGGTGCTATTCAAAATATTTTAGTGGCTCCGGAAAATCCGCAAGCCGTTATAGATATTATTGCTAATAATACAACCCAATTAGTGACAACAACCATTACCGAAAAAGGTTATTGTTTATCGCTTGGAAAATTAGATCTAACAAACGATCTTATTGTTGATGACCTAGAATCAATTAAAGCCCCTAAAACAACTTACGGTTTCATTGCCGCAGCATTGATTAAACGCTGTAACGAGCAAGGTACTCCTGTCACTATTTTATGTTGCGATAACGTTCATAAAGGCGGTGAACACTTGCGTCTTGGTGTTGAGCTAATGCTAGAAAAACATTGTCCTAGTACTCGTCAATGGATTAAAGGTAACGTCGCTTTTTCATCGTCAATGGTTGATCGCGTAACACCTGCAACAAACGAACAATTAATCAATTTAGTCAATGATCAACTTGGTTTATCAGACGCCGCTCCAGTCGCCGCAGAACCATTTACTCAATGGATTATTGAAGATAACTTTGCAGGAAAAAAACCACCATTTAATAAAGTAGGTGCGCAATTTGTGAGGGATATACCTCCTTTTGAAAACGTTAAATTACGCTTTTTAAATGCGAGCCATTCGATATTAGCTGCCATGGGTTATTTAGCTGGTGATAAGTTTATTCATGAAGCGATACAACGCCCAACATTAGCAAGTTTTGCAGAACAAGCGTTAACCGATAATGTTGTGGCTGTGACCTCTATTCCTGACGTTATTGATATCAACGTGTATATCCAAGAAGTGTTAGGCCGTTTTCATAATCAAAACCTACCTTATGCCGTTTTACAAGTTGGAACAGACAGTTCACAAAAAATTCAACAGCGCTGGTTCCCAAGTATTGACGATGCATTAAAACAAGAATCAGATTACAGCTACCTTGCCCTTTCTGTTGCTGCATGGGTTAACTTTATTAGTAAAGCGCTGTTAAACAATGATCTTAACGATCCTTTACGTGATCAGTTTTCTAATATTAAAGTAGCTGGTAATGCAGATATTGTTAACGATTATCTAACGCTAGCGGGCGCAAACATGTTCGCCTTTTTTACCAATTCAGCCTTCATGGATAGCGTTAAAGAATCGCATAAGCTGATTGATGAATTAGGAATAATTGAAGCAATACAATCAACTAAAATAATAAAAAGTTAGAGATCTATACATCGATAATAATAATAATAAAATAATAGAGAGTTAATATGAAGCAACCATCAAAAATTTCGTTTTCTCAAAAGTTTATGCAAGCAATAGCATTGTTTCTTCCTGGTATATTTTTATTAGGTTTTAACATAGGTACAGGTAGTGTAACGGCCATGGCTAAAGCTGGCGCCGACTACGGTATGTCATTGTTATGGACTATTGTTGTCTCGTGTCTATGTACCTTGTTTATGATCAATTTATTTGGTCGTTATACATTGGTTACTGGCGAAACAGCACTAAATGCATTTAAGAAACATATTCACCCTGCTGTAGGTATGTTCTTTCTTGTTGCGTTAACGGTAGGTGTTTGTGGCAGCGTAATGGGTGTAATGGGTATTGTTGCCGATATTTGTTATGAATGGTCAAAGTCGATGGTTGACGGCGGCATATCTCCTATATATTTTGCGTTATTTTTTATTAGCCTCGTCTATTATATTTTTTGGAATGGTAAAACTGAATTTTTTGAACGTGCGTTAGCGGTAGTAGTAGCGCTGATGTCAGCTTGTTTTTTAATTAATTTCTTCATCATGATGCCTCCTATTGGCGATATTTTTGGTGGTTTAATACCGAGTATTCCACAAGTCCCTGAAAGCTCAACTAAAACGCCACTACTAGTGATTGCGTCAATGGTTGGTACGACAGTATTTTCTGGTTTATTCATCATTCGTACAACACTAGTAAAAGAAGCTGGTTGGACGATGGCTGATTACAAAACACAACGAAATGATGCAGCATTTTCGGTGTTCTTAATGTTTATCATTAGTGCATCAATTATGGCGGCGGCAGCTGGTTCGTTATATGTTGAAGGTATACAACTTTCTAAAGCGTCTCAAATGGTAAGTATACTAGAACCATTAGCAGGCTCTCTAGCGACTTCTATTTTTGCATTTGGTTTAATCGCGGCAGGTGTTTCATCACAATTTCCAAACATCTTAATGTTGCCTTGGTTATTATGTGATTATAACGATTCAAAACGCGATATGACGTTAGGTAAATACCGTATTATGGTATTTGGAATTTCATTATTAGGATTAGTGGTTCCAATCTTTGAAGCACGACCTGTGATTGTAATGATAATTTCTCAAGCCTTTAATGCGATTATCCTGCCAGCAACCGTTGCTTGTATTTTCTATCTTTGTAATAGATCTGACTTGATGAAAGAGCATAAAAATAATTTAATTACGAATATTATTCTTTCTGCAATATTATTATTTTCATTATTTACTTCTTACATTGGCGTGCAAGGTGTTTTTAAAATGCTATAGCTAACAAATGATGTAATTAGCAAACACTTAAGTTAGCTAGAATTTAGCAGAAAATAAAAAAGCCTCATGTAAAATGAGGCTTTTTTTTATCTATTTACCGTGAATAATAAATCTAATTAATGGCTATTGAGCAACGTCATAAAATGTAGGAATACCAGTGACTTGTGAGAAGTACGCAATGTAAGCCCGAACCTCATCAGGAATAACTAAGCCTTTAATTAACGTAATAGCACGAAGGCGTCCAAACAAATCAGTATCATCAATTGAAAGTTGTTCACTGGCATGTTTTTCACTATGGAGCATTGGCGCTAACAAAATCAATTCGTCTTCTAATTCTTTAATTAGCACATCACTATTAGCCAATGCTTCGTCAAATGAACCTAATTCTTTTGACTTTTTATTCACGAAATAATCGATAGCGCCCTGCGTTTTAAACTCGCCGATAGGCGATGTAATCCAACGCGGATATAACAGTTTTTTGAACAATAAATTTACACGTTTGAGCCAAACGGTTAAATCTTCACGGTTAGCAGAAGGTGCAAAAATAGGAGAACCATCTAGTGAATCAAGATAGTGAACCATGTCCATACTTTCTCCCATAAAACTACCGTCTGTCTTTTGTAATATAGGACATGCTTTCTTTCCTATCATGGAGATAGGTGTTTCTTCATCGTCATTAAGTAATACTGATAATTCAACAGGAATCTTCTTCATGCCAAAAGCGACACGCGCTCTAACGCAAAATGGGCAGTGATCATAAACAAATAAACGCATGGTAGACATAATTAAACTCTCAGTAGATATAAAAATCGCTGATTATCCTATCACGTTATAATGTATTTATTTGTAAAATGTGAGGGCTAGTTTATAGCTTTGAACAGACTGTATATTAGCAATATAGAAAGGAATATCAGGCTTGAAGAGACTCAAGCCTAAAATAGTTTATAACAGCCATCTAATAGCTATCGAACAATTATCTAACGTTAGTGCTTTCAAATATTTTATCGGCTGATGCAGCCACAAATCCAGTGTAAATTTCGCCATCTGGCTTGTTATATCGATAAGCAAACTCATAAAAACAGCTCGGAATCTCCATTTCAATATCACTAAATTTAACGTTAAAATTATCCGCTAATGTCGATGATTGTTCTAACAATACTTCAGGGCTACCTTTAACTTCACCACCAGCGGTATTTAACAAAAACCCTGCATCTTTAATGATTTGGTTAACTGTTTCGATGTCGTTAAATTTCGTAAGATAATTGATATTAATCGTGAAATGATTCGCTCGATAACCCCAAGCAGCTGTCCAAGCTGCATATTCACTCTCAGCCAGTAACATGTTGTAAGTATGAGAATCGACTGTCCAATGTGTGCCTGAGTACAAGAAGTTATCTGCGGTTACAGCCGTTTCATCAATTTGCTCAACTAGACCATGAATCACTTGTTGTATTTCTGGCGAGAATTTTTCAACAAGCAGCTCTGAAATAAAAACTTTAGGTTTCATTGGATTAGAATGCTCAAAATGCTTGGCGTAAAGATTTTTACTTTCAAAATGGTATTCACCACATTCTTTATAACCTAGTACCTTAAAATGAGCAGCCAGCTTTTCTAAGTTCACCTTTTCAATATTAAACGTACGTAAAGCGATATGATCATTGCAAATATCATCGGTTTGAGTAGCGCTTATTAAGTCATGTACTTTTTTAGCTAAAGGCGTAACAGATAAATAGTTTTCCCATAGTTTATCAAAAAGCGTATCAATATTATTATGCATAGTGATGTCCAAATTTTACTATAACGCGGAGATAAGTCCGCGTTATTAATGAATATTTAAAGTGATAAACCCGGTGATAATGTTGCTGGTACTGACACAGTTTCAGCTTCAATAGAGGCAACAGGATAAGCGCAATAATCTGCTGCATAATAAGCACTTGCACGATGATTACCACTAGCACCAACACCACCAAATGGCGCAGCGCCACTTGCTCCTGTAATTTGTTTATTCCAGTTAACAATACCAGCACGAATACGGTCAAAAAAGTATTCATAATCATCACGACTATCAGCAAGCAAACCAGCTGACAAACCAAAACTGGTGTTATTAGCTAACTCAATAGCTTCATCGAAACTTGAATAACGAATCACTTGTAATAGCGGTCCAAAATGTTCTTCATCGGGTAATTCTCGTGCAAAGCTTGTTACATCGATTAATCCAGGCGTCACAAAACCAGTACCTGCGGTATGCGTTAGTTTAGTCAGCACTTTAGCGCCTTTTTCGACTAACATTGCTTGAGCAGCAACCATAGACAATGCCGCTTTTTCAGAAATCATTGATCCCATAAATGGTTGGTCTTTATCATCATAATGGCCAACTTTAATAGTAGAAATAACCTCAATTAAGCGTTTAATCAATATATCGCCAGCCTCACCCTTTTCAATAAAAAGTTTACGAGCACAAACACATCGCTGCCCTGTTGTTACATAAGCCGATTGAATAATGTCATGTACAGCGCCATCTACATTTTCTACATTTTTAACAATGAGTGGATTATTACCACCCATTTCTAATGCTAAAATCTTACCTGGTTGTCCAGAAAATTGTTGATGAAGTAGGTGCCCTGTATTTGAACTACCTGTGAAAAATAAACCATCAATTTCTTGATGATTCGCAATTGCTTTACCTGTTTCAACTTCACCTTGCAGTAGATTAATAACACCATTGGGCACGCCAGCTTGTTGCCATAACTCAATCATAATCTGCCCAACACGCGGCGTTAGCTCACTAGGTTTGAAAATAAGAGTATTACCAGCCAATAATGCAGGAACAATGTGGCCATTAGGTAAATGGCCCGGAAAATTATAAGGACCAAAGACAGCTACAACACCATGAGGTTTATGACGAATAAACGCTTTAGCGCCCGGCATTGGGTTTTCTACATTACCTGTCCGCTCGTGATACGCTTTAATCGATAGGCCTATTTTACCAGCCATGCCAGCAGCTTCAGTGCGTGTTTCCCATAACGGCTTACCCGTTTCTAACGCAATAGCTTCGGCAAGTTCTTCTTTTTTCTCAACAACTAGCTCTGCAAAACGAAGAACAATTTTTTCTCTTGCTTGAAAAGATAATTGAGCCCAATCAAAAGCGGAACTTCTGGCTGCTTTCATTGCTTCATCAACTTGTGATGCTGAAGCGCTGTTACCTTCCCAAATAATAACGTTTTTTGCTGGGTTCACAGATGTAAATGAATTACCAAGGCCTGCAATCCACTGACCGTTAATATATTGAACTTGATTTGACATAAATAAGACTTCCTAATTAATGACAGCTAATAAATTATAATGATAAGACGCGAACATAATCGCCTTCTTTTACATTTAAAGCGCTAGCGTATTGATGCGTTAACATTGCATATTTATTTTCATGATCAACATCAATATGAGCTTCTGTTGCACGAAACGTTTTTAATTGAGTGTTACAAACTATATGCGGTGTTCCACTAAATTCTTCAGTTATTTTCACTTGTAAGCGTAAGCTATTTTTAACTGATTCTATCTTTTCTAATTGGCATTCGACCGTTGGTCCAGCATCAAAAATATCAAAGCATCCTTGATTAGTAAAACCTTCACGTTCTAATAATTTTAGTGCAGGAAGCGTTTTCTCATGCACTTTGCCAATGACATCTTGTGCTTCTTGACTCAGTAAACTGATATAAATTGGGTGACGCGGCATTAGCTCTGCAATGAAAGTTTTGTTACCTGTTCCGATTAAATAATCTGCCGTTTTAAAATCAATACCAAAGAAGTGTTCTTGTAACCATTCCCAAAATGGCGAAACACCTGTTTCAGAAGAAACACCGCGCATTTCAGCAATAACTATTTTGCTAAAACGATCCATAAATTCAGCTAAAAATAGAAATCTAAAACGTGATAATACGCGGCCATTATTTCCACCGCGTGCTTTGTTTTTTAAAAATAAAGTACAAATTTCAGCAGAGCCAGTGTAATGATTACAAAGTGTTAATGTATTAACGATATTATGTATTCCTAACTCTTTAGAACTATGGACAACTTTACCCATCTGATAACTATAAAATGCCGTTTCTTGACCAACAGCAGCCTCTAGTCCACTAGTTCCAACAACTTCACCAGTTTCTGTATCTTCCATAACTAGTAAATAACTTTCATTGCCAGGTTTACTAACCTCTAAAGAAAATGAGGCCATTGAATGATCAATACGCTTACGAAGGATATCTTCGTTAGTTGGTAATGAGGTGAAGCCGATGCCAGAATCATGTGCAATTTGCATTAACGCTGGATAATCAGTTTCAGTAATTGGACGAATGACCAACATAATTTATTCCTAAGACCTAAAAGAGTAACCTAATTAAACCATTGGGTGATTTAACTAGGTTCACTTAACAATATTGCGATGCAGTTATTAAAGATTAACGAATCCAGCAACAGCTTTCTCAAAACGAGCAAGACCTTCGGCAATATCTTCATCAGGAATAATTAACGATGGTGCAAACCTTACAATATTTGCACCTGCAATTAGTGCCATTAAGCCTTCATTCGCACAAGCCACCATAAGGTCACGAGCACGCCCTTGATATTTACTATTAAGTACAGCGCCCAATAACAAACCTTTACCACGAACTTCGCTAAATACATCGTATTTAAGATTAATAGCATCTAAGCCTGCACGAAATAATTTCTCTTTAGCTTTTACACCATCAAGAACTTCAGGTGTATTAACCGTATCAAAAGCAGCCTCAGCAACGGCACATCCCAATGGATTACCACCATAAGTTGAACCATGTGTACCTGCTTTTAAGCTCTTAGCAATATCTTTAGTTGTAAGCATGGCGCCAATAGGAAAACCACCACCCAATGCTTTAGCCGTAGTCATAATATCGGGCGTAACATCTAAATCCATGTAAGCGTATAAAGAACCTAAACGGCCAACACCTGTTTGTACTTCATCAAAAATTAATAAAGCGTTGTGTTGATTACATAATTGACGAACACCTTTCATGAAATCATTGGTAGGGCTAACTAACCCACCCTCACCTTGTAATGGTTCAATCATTACAGCACATGTATTGTCCGACATAATCGTAGATAAGGCGGCTAAATCGTTATAATCAACGTGCTCAATAGCGCCAGGTTTAGGGCCAAAGCCGTCTGAATAAGCAGCTTGGCCACCAACCGTAACAGTAAAAAATGTACGCCCGTGGAAACCTTGTTTAAAGGCAATTATTTGATTTTTACTTTCGCTGTGATTATCTAATGCCCAGCGACGTGCTAATTTAAGCGCGGCTTCATTAGATTCAGCACCAGAATTAGCAAAATAAACTTGGTCTGCGAAAGTAGCATCTGTTAATTTTTTTGCTAATCGCAAAGCAGGTTCATTCGTCATTACATTACTTAAATGCCATAATTTTTGTGCTTGATCTGTTAATGCTTTTACCAATGCAGGATGACAATGACCAAGGCAGTTAACAGCAATCCCGCCTGCAAAATCAATAAGTTCATTATTCGATTGATCCCAAACACGAGAACCAGCACCACGCACTGGAATGATATTAGAAGGAGCATAATTAGGTACCATGACTTCATTGAATAATTCTCTTGTTACTTGCATCTTAATTTCCTTCAATTAATTATTAATAGATTTCAACTCACTAAACATTCGTAAACTAAAATAAAATGCTTAAATATTTATTAGTAAATTATCTATAAAAAACTTATCAAAGTGCAGTGTCATTCTGCTAAAATTAACGACTAGTTTTTACAATTTAGCCTAGAGATATTACATAATGATAACTAAACAGGATGAAAAGCTACTTTCGCTACTGAGAATTAATGCACGAACGAGTGTTTCAGATCTAGCAAGAAAATTAAACTTGTCACGTTCTACAGTTAAAAATCGTATAGAACGACTAGAAAGTTCGGGAATAATTAAAGGTTATGGTATCGAGCACGGTGGTGAGTTTTTAAAAAGCCTAGTCTCTGCGCATGTCTTAATCAAAGAAAAGCAAAAGCTAACAACACAAACAAAATTGGAATTAGAAAAGTTAGAGCACGTAGTAGAACTTTATATTACTAGCGGTGAATATGACTTAATTGCCGTAGTTCAAACTCAATCATTAGATGTATTAAGTAATACGATAGAGAAAATAGGCGCGCTTGAAGGTATTGAACGGACTAACTCATCGGTAATTTTAGAAACAAAATTTAAGCGTTAGGAATATCTAATACATTTATGCTATGTATGCTGGATATTTTTTACTATACAATAACTTTATATTTTTATACATAAACAAGGAATGTTATGTCGTTTTCTCGCCACCTTCTTACAATCAGTTTCCTTTTATTAAACTTCAATGTACTTGCTGCTGAAAAACAAAAGGTTTCTCACGCGCATATTTCTTTAGTTAATCAAAAAATTAATTTGACTAAAAACCTAGCTACTAACAATCTAGCTAAAACATCAGAAATAACTAATATAGAAAATGTTATTGCTCAAGGTTTAACAAATATAGTTGGATTAGATAAAAATGATTCATTTAAAGTAAAACAATCTTTTGTTAATGCAGCTAAACGAAAAAACATTCGTTATCAACAATATTATAATGATATTCCGGTATGGGGATATCAAGTTAATACTCAATTAAAAAATATAAATGTAGTTAACAAATTACACGGCAAGATAGTTACTAACATTAGTAAAGATATAAACCTTTCAAGCAACAAACCATTACTAATCGATACTGAAGTATTAAAAGCCACAAAATTATTACATATCGATAAATCAAAACAATTTAATAAAAAGTCTACCTCAAGCCAAGAAACCGTAGAAAAGATAATTTATATTGATAATAGTAATCAGGCGCGAATTGCTTACCTAGTCAACTTCTTTATTAAAAATAATAACGGTGACGTAGCTAAACCTTCTTATATTATTGACGCTAAATCTGGTAATACTTTAAAACAATGGGATAGCTTAAACTTTTCTGATGCTACCGGCCCTGGAGGAAATACCAAAGTAGGACAACACGAATTTGGTACAGATTTTGGCTTTTTAGATGTTACAGAAACGGCCAATGGTTGTGTAATGGAGAATAGTAATGTCAAAACAATTGATTTGAATCATGCTACTTCAGGTAGTGAAGCATTTACGTTTGATTGCTCTAGAAATACTCACAAAGAAATTAATGGTGCTTACTCTCCATTAAACGATGCGCACTTTTTTGGTAATGCCGTATTTAATCTATTTAATGATTGGTATGGAACTTCTCCTCTTGTCTCTCAATTAGTACTTAAAGTTCACTATGGCACTAGCTATGAAAATGCTTTTTGGGATGGTTCTAGTATGACTTTTGGCGATGGTGCTTCTACTTTTTATCCTCTTGTTTCATTAGATGTAACAGCTCATGAAGTCGCTCATGGTTTAACAGAACAAAACTCAGGCTTAATTTATAGTGAACAATCAGGTGGAATAAACGAAGCCTTTTCAGATATGGCGGGTGAAGCAGCTGAATATTATCTTAAAGGTACTAATGATTGGCTAACCGGAGCTGATATCTTCAAAGGAGATGGTGCTTTAAGGTATATGGAAGATCCAACTCGAGATGGCTTCTCAATTGCTCATGCTGATAATTATTACAATGGCATAGATGTTCATAATAGTAGTGGTGTGTTTAATCGTGCTTTTTTTCTATTAGCAAATAAAGATAATTGGAATACCAGATTAGCCTTTGATGTAATGTACGATGCTAATCGCTTTTATTGGACACCAAATACTAACTTTATAGAAGGTGCTTGTGGTGTCATTCATGCTGCTGACGATCTAGACTATAATGTTGCCGACGTTATTAATTCATTTGAACAAGTCGGCGTTACTTGTGATGATTTACCCGCTCGAGATATTGACGAAGATGGTATGTCAGATTATTGGGAATTAAGCTATGGTTTAGATCCTACCGATGCTTCTGATGCCAATGGTGATTTAGATAATGATACATTATCTAACTTAGTCGAATTTCAATTAAACAGCCTACCTAACAATAATGATAGTGACGCAGATACATTAACCGATGGTGATGAAGTAAACGTTTACCTTACCGACCCAATTAAAACAGATACTGACGATGACGACCTTGCTGATAATCTTGAAATAAATACCTATCTTACAAATCCAAATTTAGCTGATACTGATAGTGATGGTATGCCTGATGGATGGGAAGTACTTTATAACTTAAATCCATTAATTGATGATAGTACACTTGATCTCGATAATGACGGTCGTTCTAATCTTACTGAATATCAAGAAGGAACTAATCCTTTAATTAATGATGTTATTGACACAGAATCTAATAATTCGATTGATGATGCACAAAATGTTGATGGTGGTTTTAACTTAAGCTTTTCAGATAATATAGGTAACGAAACAACAAACACATCTCAAATCATGCCCCATGTTTCAATTATTGGTTCAGGTGATGACAGCTATGATTATTTTGAATTTTCAGTGTTAACTGCCCCTTCTCAAGCTATTTTTGATATAGACGGTGCAAGTAGTTTGAATGGTTCATTTGATTCATATTTAAGACTATTTAACGCTCAAGAAGTTTTACTCGCTTCCAATGATGATTCAAGCCAATCAGCAGGAGAATCAGGAAGTATAAGTTCTTTAGATTCATTCTTAATATATGATTTTTCAGAAACTGGTACTTATTATATAAAAGTATCTAGATTTTCTGACAGTGTTATTCCAAGCGGCTCAACATACACATTGCATATTTCTGTGGAAGAAGGATTTCCAGATAGTGATGACGACGGTATTTTAGATGAGTGGGAAGATTTATATGGTTTAAATAAAAATGATCCTACTGACGCCATTCTTGATAACGATAACGATAATTTATCAAATCTAGCTGAATTTCAAGCAGGAACAAATCCATTACTAGGAGATACTGACAACGACGGTCTATCTGATGGTGACGAAGTCTTGATATATTTAACATCACCTATTTTAGAAGATAGTGATTCTGATTCATTATCTGACAGCGCTGAAATCAATACCTATTTATCTAATCCTCTTTCTAATGATAGTGATTCGGATGGTCTATTAGATGGGGATGAGATAAATATTCATAACTCTGATCTCAATAATAATGATACAGATGCTGATGGTTTACATGACGGCTTTGAGATTTTATATGGTTTTAGTGTATTACTAGATGATGGTGCTGCTTTACTTGATTCTGATAACGATGGCTTAACTTCACTAGAAGAGTTTAACTTAACGACTAACCCTTTAATTGCGGATACTGACAACGACGAAGTTAACGATGGTGATGAAGTTAATACTCATGGAACAAATCCTTTATTATCAGATACAGACAACGATGGTATGGATGATGGTTGGGAGCTCACTTTTAGCCTAAATCCATTACTGGACGATAGCCAGGATGATCTAGACAGTGATACATGGAGTAACTTAAAAGAATATCAATATCAAACGGATCCTACCGATATATTATCATTCCCAAATGTTGTTGAATCATATTCGATCAATGCAACCGGAGACTTATACTTAATAGACTTGGTTACTGGGTTAGAAACATTAATAGGTAATACAACATTAACAGAAGTTTCAGGTTTAACTTTTGGTAATAATCGTATTTTATATGCTGTAGATTCACTCACAGATTCTTTGTATAGCATAAATACAACAAATGCTGAGATCGTGTTAATAGGCTATCTTGGTATTGATATAAGACAGGTTGGTTTAGCATTTGATAATAATAATACGCTGTTTATGATTAATACCGATGAACAACGTTTATATCGAATTAATGTATTAACAGGCTCTACTCAATTAATCGGTGTATCTCAAGCAAATAATATTGATTCTCTGTCATGGGATGGAATTGCGTTATGGGCTTTAAGCTCAAATTATACAAACAACCTTTATCGCTTAGATCGTAATACAGCCCAAGCAACATTAGTGGCCTCTCTCATAAATATAACATTAACTAAACAGTCTGGTTTAGCAACAAATAATAATGGTGATCTGATAGGTATTGATGAAGATGGTCTCATTTTCTCTATCGACAAAATTTCAGGAGAAGCAACTGTAATACATCAATTATCTACTGGGTTTAAGTCATTAGCGATTGATTGGTTACTTGATAGTGATAACGACGAATTACCCGATTTTTGGGAAGACCTTTATAACCTCAATAAAAATAGCAATACAGATAGCCTCATAGATACAGATGGTGACTCTTTAAACAATCTAAGTGAATATCGCAGTAGAACAAACCCGTTAGTTATAGACACGGATTTAGATGGATTAAGTGATGGTGAAGAAGTTCAAACATACCAAACTAATCCTCTATTAATAGATAGTGATTTCGATGAATTATCTGATTACATCGAGGTGATAACATTATTAACAGATCCTTTAAATGTAGACTCTGATGAAGACGGTTTAAATGATGGTCTTGAGTATTTAATTTATTTAACAGACCCTCTATCAAATGATACTGACAACGATCAAATTCCAGATAATTGGGAAGTGTTAAATAGATCGCATCCACTTATTGATGATGCTTCATTAGATAATGATGGCGATGGAATTAATAATTTAGATGAATACTTAACAAGATCAGACTCTATTTTTATCAATGAAAGCGAACCAAATAATGACTTTTCAACAGCACAATCGTTAGATGGTACTTTTAATTATCTGTATTCAGATGATATAGGTGATAGCGCTAATAATACGTCAGAAACAATCCCACATGTAAGTATTAACGGTACTGGAGATGACAGTTATGATTATTTTAAATTCACTATAGGAGAATCATCAACTCTTGCTATTTTTGATATTGATCACGGAACTTTTGATAGTTATTTACGTTTATACAATGAAGATGAAGAACTGATAGCAGCTAATGATGACTCATTAACTTCTCAAGGACAAAACGGAAGTATTAGTAATTTAGATTCTTTTTTAACTTATACTTTTACTGATTCTGGTATTTATTTTATAAAAGTATCAAGGTTTTCAGATGAGCCAATTACTACTAACAATGAATATATACTACATGTATCATTAGATAATGCTTCGAATATCATCGGTACAGACTCAGATAACGATGGCATGACTGATGAGTGGGAAATATTACATGGCCTATCTATTGACGATCCTTCAGATGCATTTACCGATCTGGACAATGATAATTTAAGTAATTTATTAGAGTTTTATTTAGATTCGAATCCTAACTCAAGTGACAGTGATAATGATGGTCTATCAGATAGTTGGGAATACCTAAATCATTTAAGCATAACCAATCCAAACGATGTAAATGATGATAGTGATGGCGACGGTGTCATTGATAGCGAAGATGAAGCTCCGCTAGATGCAACTATAGGTGAAAATATTGCTCCAGTTTTCGATTCTCTAGCATTGCTAAGTTATGAAGCGACTAATTTAAATAGCACTATAGAACTTCCTTTACCTACTGTAACTGATAACAATATTATTGAAGTGATAGTTGAGCGCGTCAATGCTGCAAGTTTAACGCTAGGTGAAAATGAAGTTCAGTGGAGAGCAACAGATGCTGCTGGTAATACAACGTTAATAACGCAATTTATTACAGTAGTTGACACAACAGCGCCTGATTTAGAGCCTCAAAGAACAGTAATATATTCTCAGGGCATTTTAACCAATATATCTTCTGTCTTTGAAAATGTATTCGCTGAAGATATTGTTGATGGTTCTTTACCTGTTGAACTTGCTCAGTCTGAAGAATATCTACTCACTGCAGGTATTCATAATATAGCTGTAACCTTCGTAGACAACAGTGGTAATACTGGCACAGAAGTAATGACTCTAGATATACGTCCTTTGTTAGCAATTAGTAGTTCAAAAAATGTATTACCAGCTAATTTAACTCGTATTGATATTGAATCTACAAGTACTATATTAGATCAATATTATCCTTTTAATATTCAATACACGGTACAAGGTGCTGAGTTACAAAAAGAAATTTCTTCTCTTGATGAAATGTTTATAGAAGTCGCTATTGATACTACTGCGCAAGCAGGTGATATATATAATATAGAATTAATATCGTCAGATATGGGCATTTCAGAACAAAATATTACTGCCATTACAGTAGTCAGTGGAAATATAGTACCTAATCTTAATTTATCTATATTACAAAATAATGAGATTGTCGCTGCTATAGATAAAACAGCCGGTCCTTTTGAAATAATCACAAATATTGAAGATATAAATAATGATGACATTACATTAACTTGGGACCTAACTGATAATGTTAATTATTCTGAGACAGACATGGAATCTATTATTATAGATCCCAACTTAATTACGACGAATAATCTGATTATCAATGTGACTGCACAAGAAACATCTACTGTAGAAAAATACTTAGTGTCTCAAACTATTAATATTTCTATTTTATCAAGTTCACCTCAATTATCGTTAACAGCAGATACGGATGGTGATGGTATTACTGATGCATTAGAGGGTATTACTGATACTGATAATGATGGTATTGCTGATTACTTGGATAGTAATTCTAATGCACAATATTTACCTTTAACTAATACAGATCAACCGATTCAGACATTAGTTGGTTCGTCTTTATCATTAGGTTCAATTATTAAAAGTTCAGCATCACCAATAGTCGCTAATACTATTATTAAGGATGTTGATTTAATGAGTTTTGCTGAAGGTCTAGGGCTCGATAATTATATTGATAACCGTATTGTAAGATTAACTCCTATGATTAACTTTATTATATCTGGCAATAATGTAACTAATGATGGAGCTGTAGTTGTTATACCATTACCAGAAAACGTTACCCTTCCTGACAATGCTAGCTTTAGAAAGTATACAAGTACTAGAGGATGGTTTAATTTTGTTGAAGATGGAAATAATCACTTATCTAGTGCGTTACTAGATAACAATAATAATTGTCCCGTTCCTAATTCAACAGAATATATTTCAGGTCTTAATATTGGGCATCAGTGTGTTCAATTAGTCATTGAAGATGGTGGTCCTAATGATGCAGACGGTCAAATTAATGGACAAGTAGAAGATCCTGGTGTATTTACTACAGCTGTAAATATTGCACCTGTTATCGACTTAGAAACATCCCTAACTGTTAACGAAAACACTAATGTCAATATTGATGCATCTAATTCATCAGATGCTGATGGCGATGCTTTAACTTATACATGGACTCAACTTGATGGTGTTAATGTTGAAATAACAACACCAAACACATCATCTTTAAGTTTTACAGCACCAGAAGTTGACTCTCAAACAACACTTAATTTCTTACTAACGATTAGTGATAGTTATATAAATGTTGAACAAGAAGTTAGTGTGCAAATAAATAATATTGTTACACCTGTAGTAGCTCCTGTTACTGTACCTGTAGAAGAAGCATCTTCATCTAGTGGTGGCGGTAGTCTTAATATATATTTATTATTCTTAATGTTTGGACTCTTCGCCTATAGAAATTATGCGGTTAAAAGCTCTAAATTAAGGTCTTAACCTAACTAATTAAAACATTACACATTAAAAAATGATAAAGCCCGAATTTGTATTCGGGCTTTTTAATCATCATAGAATTATTATTATTTATTTCGAATACGTAAATAACTCGCAAAACGAGGCTTACCATTTTTAGTCAGTCCATAATATTGATATGTAACTACTGCACCAATGGCAGGTGGATTACTTCGTTGTGCATCACTCAAGCCCGAACCTAACTTAAATTGTGTGCCATTAGGCATTTCCATTAACATGGCTCCAAGCATGCCTTTATATTTCCCCTTGCCGTTAATATGGGCAACAACAAAAGCTTCAGCATCATAAACTTTCTTGAGTTTAAGTAAGCTTTTACTACGTTTATATTCATATAAACTGGCTTTATGATGCAACATCAATCCTTCGCCACGTTTTATTTCGATTAAATTAAGCCAGTCATTTAATACTGTTTTTGAATCGAGTTCTTTTTGATCTATCAATACAATGTAAGGTGATAATTGCGTGCTAAATAATTCTTGAAGAATGTTATAGCGCGTCAAAAAAGGGGCTTTTGATAAAGGTAAATCAAATACATTAAACGTAATTTTTTTCCACTGTTCATTATCAACTGTTTTTTGCCTAACAATGCCAGAAACTTGATCGAATTTATTACGTCCAATCCATAGTTCACCATCGAGTGTTTGACTA